>DATDFS010000001.1:0-3048 GCA_036522495.1 Nitrososphaeraceae archaeon
GCCAGGCGCACTACCTTCAAGCTGACGAGGAGTTGCCGTAATCATTCCCTCAGAGTCAACATTTCTCATCTGCAAGTAATAATTTCTTAATATGTCGATTGCCTCCGTTGTTAGTTTGGGCTCAATTTGTTTTGCATATGCTAGATATTTACGAAATAGATCTATTTCAATTGCCGACTGAGCTGCATGTTCAATATCTCTGTGAATTTCAAGTATGTGGCTTGCAATTCGATTGTCTTTTTCCGAATCAGCATTATCCCTTATTACGTGAATGATATCAAATCTAGTTAGTAATGGTATAGGAAGTGGTTCTACATTTTCAGTAATATTTCTAAATGGATCGTATTTACCATATTTAGGATTGGCTGCAGATAAGATTGATGTTCTTGCATTAAGTGTAGCGACTATTCCTCCCTTCGCCACAGAACATGTTTGTTGTTCCATAACTTCGTGCAGAGCAGATCTGTCCTCAGATTTTATCTTGTCAAACTCATCTATACAGACGAGGCCTTGATCGCCCAAAACTACGGCCCCCGCCTCTAACATCATAATTCCAGATTTATCGCGAATTACTGCTGCTGTCAGACCCGCAGCAGTAGTACCTCTACCGGAGGTATAAAGGCCCCTTGGCGCTATTTTTGCAGCAAATTTCAGCATTTCAGATTTGGCAGTTCCGGGGTCTCCAACGAGGAAAATGTTTATGTCTCCTCTACGATTTGAACCGTCTGCTAATTTTTTTGTTACCGATCCTACGATTAGTAAAAGGATAGATTCTTTTATTACTTCATGTCCGTAGATATGAGGAGCGAATGATGCAACAAGTTTGTCATAAGCATCGGGCATACTAGCAATAGATAATATCTGTTTTTCATCATCGCTGCTTATGGCTATTCTATCAACTGTTCTTGCATCTTTATTTCCTGCGAGCCCACCCAAATATTCTATATTGTTACCTTCCATACGAAGTCTGAACAAACTTGTCCTTACTTGTAATGATTGTTCTTGTTCGATCCTAACAGTTCCAGTCAACAAAACTCTATCACCGGGTCTGCAACGATCTACAAGATCGTCCATAACGGTAACTTCTACATAGTGCGGAAGCTGACCTGCTGGTAAATCTTCTGGGAGTTCTTGAAGCCTAACGAGCTGAAAATCTGTAAAATAGCTATTTTCTGGATCCATTTCAAGTTCTTTTTCAGAGCACTGTGAACATCTCGTAGGTTTCTTTAGTGTCAGACCCTTAAGCTGAGCCTCATTCAATGTGTTACAATTAAGACAGGCATACGCTATTTTTTTAGCTAGTGGTTTGATTTCAGAAGTCCTGACCACCATGCCAGGTACGCTTATCAATTTATTGATTACTTCTGCATTTATTTCTCTAAGACCCTTTTGAACTGAATAATTTCCAATTCTTACTTTAATTTTGTCTTTGATTTCTTGAGCATAATCATAATGAATTTCTCTTAATATCGAATATACAGCCTTGTTAAATGCGTCGAACATTTCATCAGGTGTATCAGTAATCAATTTTGTAAGTTCTGGTTTATTGGTATCTAAATCGATATAATCAACCACGACATGAGTGGAATTTGAAGCCATCATGTCATTAATTCTATTAAAATACTTGTAATTTCCATCTCTGTCTTTGAAAGCACGCAGAAATGATTCTAATTCATCTGAAATTGCAGAGGTAGTCTGTTGTTTCTGTTCAGTCATTTACCTGTTTAACACCCATTCCTTAAAGGCCAACGACGACGTATGAACAAAATTATAAAGCTGTCTCTCTTCTGCTGATAGTTTCGATTCCATTTCTGCAGAAAGTGACGATGCAGCTGCTAACTTTACAATTTTTTCCAATCTAGACATTACAAATGAATTGAGCGATACCGAAAGACTCTCCTTTTCTTTTTCACCAAGACCTTCTAGATAATCATTGACCCTAATGTAAAAGTCTACATCTACACCAGATATGTCATGTGGTTTTGATATTCGTTCTCTATTCAATGCCTTAGAAACATAACTTGATGTTTCATTATCTTGAACATCAATTAATTTTTTTCTGGATAAATTTTTGGCAAGCCATCTTGGCAACAGCAAGATATCACCTTCTTTTGCATCCAAGTTGATATCGTTAATAGATATTTTTACATCAGACTTGAAAGTAACCCTAATCTCTTCAAGAAGATACTGTAACAAGTAAGTATTTTTTAAGCTTTGAAATGCGCCCTGAGCAAAAGAGCTGTTTGATGACATGTTGGGGATATAGTCTTAGAATATCTACTAAATAAATAATCTGAGACGACTAAATATATAACTGATTATTAGAACATCTTTCATGCCGCAAGCAGAGGCAAAAAATTTGTCCGATTTAATGTGGGTAGAAAAATACAGACCTATAATCTTAGACGATGTAGTCAATCAAAAAGAAATTGTAGCCAGTTTAAAGAATCTAATAAAAGAGCCAGCTGAAATGCCGCACTTGTTATTTACAGGTCCCGCAGGAGTTGGAAAAACTACTACTGCATTGTGTCTGTCAAGGCAGATCCTTGGAGATGATTGGAAGCGGGATACATTGGAACTTAACGCATCAGATGAAAGGGGAATAAAGATGGTTCGAGAGAGAGTTAAAGAATTTGCATCAGTTTTGAAGATAAGGACAAGTGATAAAGATGAAAGAAAATTTAGAATAATAATTCTAGATGAGGCCGATGAGATGACCTCTGAAGCTCAGACGGCCTTACGTAGGATAATTGAAGACAGTTCAGAAACTACTAGATTTGTAATTATTTGTAACTATTTATCTCAAATCATTGAGCCCATTCAAAGTCGGTGTGCAATTTTTAGATTCAAGAGAATTGAAAAGCAGATGATAGAAAATCACCTAAAATTGTTGTGCGAAAAAGAGGGAGTGAAGTATGATGATAAAGCAATTTCCCAAATTTTTGATTCGACAAATGGTGACTTACGTCATTCAATAAACATACTTCAAACTGCATCTGTAATGGGATCGATCACCGTTTCAAACGTGCTAGCGTCATTAGGTCTTTC
>DATDFS010000002.1:0-7000 GCA_036522495.1 Nitrososphaeraceae archaeon
GATATTGAACCTGCAGATAAAAGCTACATCATTAACATTAAAGGGTATTTCTGTAAATAAATGTGTATGTGTCTATGCATGGTATTTTCGTTAATCCACAAGTAAGTAATTATATTTGATCCAGAAGCTCGCTTGCTCAAGTTGATCAGTTTCATAAGCTCAGTTATCCTCTTGGCCTTCGAGTTCTCCCAACCTTCATTCTAATCCGGCAACCTTATCAATCATTCCTCTATACAGAGGCCTGGTTGCTGCATGAATCTGATGTGGGTAGGCTAACATTGAAACCGTCAATCAGAAGAGGGTATTAATATATCGTTCATTCTTGGCAAGTGCTAAGGGCATATGGGTATAGATTTTTTCCGAATCGTGCAACAATGCCCTACAGATATTTGGCTATATCCCTCGCTTTCCACGCAATGTGTCTCCCGCCAGATATATGACAAAACCAAATTGGTATTGGAAAATTATTAATAGAGCATAACTATGCCTTAATAAAATAACGCAAAAACAGAAAGAAAGAGAGGGATAGATTATATAGATATGAAAGCAGTAATTCTCGTTGGTGGGCTGGGAACAAGGTTACAGCCATACACGTTCTTTATTCCTAAACCAATGTTACCCTTAGGCAATAAACCACTCCTTGAGCACCTAATTGATTGGCTTAAAAGTAGTAGTATCACTGGTAATGGTAATAATTCTGAGGTAGTAGATCATATTGTCCTTTGTGTAAGCTATCTCCATCGAACAATTGAAGATTATTTTGAGGATGGCAGCAGGTTTGGTATAAAGATAGAATATGCCAGATCTGAAAGACCCTTGGCAACAGCGGGACAGCTAAAGACAGCGGAAAGACTGCTGGATGATACATTTGTGTGCCTATACGGGGATTCAGTTTATGAATTTAATCTGGGCAACATGATAGACGAACATAGAAGAGCCAAAGCATTTATTTCAATGGCACTATTATCATATAAAACAAAACTAAAGTATGGTTTCATTGATGTTGATGTACATGAAGGCAATAGTAGTAATAATAGTACGATCACCAGCTGGACAGAAAAACCCGAGGTTAGTGGATTAATTAACATTGGATGTTATGTAATGGAACCAGAATTTCTCAAACTTATTCCTATGTCAAGTGCTTTTGGAATGGATGATGCGGTGAGAAAAGCACTTGAACAAAAAAGAATTGTAAAAGGATACAAAATCGGAGAATCAGGCTTTATCGATATAGGAGACAAAAAGTCATATCTTGATGCATACAAAAAGTATGTAGAGAAGTTGGGAAAGATATAGAGAAGAACAGAACAGAAGTGTTTACTTTTCAACTTTATCAGATAAGACCGCCAGAGATTTTTAGGTTCTAAGTAATGGTGATCTTTGTTAGATGTGCAACTGAATCTGAATCTGTATAAAGAAACTATACGAAGGATCTATTTCTATAATGTAGTGCTTTCGGCAGATCTCCTCTTATCATTGCGCATCTGCGTGTTCTTCTACCGGGTATACCAGCTTTAGGCGATTTTCGAATAAGTTAATTTCATATGAGACATTCAACGTTCTTAGAAGGACAAGGAGATCACATGAAAGGAATAAGTAATGCAAATGTGTTTGTACCTTGATTGGACAGCAAAGGATATTACGCGCTTCTTGGAATTTCTGAACATGCCAGCTATCAAGAAATTAAGAGAGCATATAGAGGTCTGGCTAGGAAATATCATCCAGATAGGAATAATTCCTCCTTTGCTGAAGATATAATTAAGAAAATTAATGCTTCTTTTGAAGTCCTTTCAGACAGAGATAAGAGGCGAGAATATGATACAACAGGATTTACCACTATACAAATTGATAGGGGTGAGTCAAATAACGAGAACAAGGATACTCATGATCAAGTCCACACAAGTGACCGCAGTGCTAACAGTAGTCGCGTATACTCTAGTTACAATCCAGACGATAATAATCATTATGGAGCAAGAAAGACACAGAATGACAGTATTAGTAATGATGGGTCTAATGCCAGGATACAAACGACGATAACAGATTTAGATACTCCCAAGGGTCGCTTTCATATCGTCATAGAACCGTCTCTTTGTATGGCATTTGGTAGCTGCGAAACGCTTGCGCCCAAAGTCTTTGTAGTGGAAAAGAACAAAAGAATAAACCCTAAGGCAAGGATAGAATCAGAAAGTGGCGCAAACATTGAATCAATACTTTCAGCAGCACAAACATGTCCTACAAAAGCGATTAGAATAATGGATAGGTATACTGGTGAACAAATTTTTCCCTAATTGTCTATTTGGGGATCCTGAATTCTATCAATAAAAGTACATTGGGCCAGAATCCATGGAATTTCTGGAAAATATCTTTTAATAGATTCAAAATGGTCCTAGATGAATGAAAATATAATGGAATGCGGTACAATAATCTAGGCTTGACAAACAGGTTTTGAAGAATGATTTAAAACTCCCAGTATAACTTCACAATGGTTTTTCACATGTGGTTGAAATGCTACCCATGACAAATACTTTCTGAGATGGTTCTTTGAAGGTCATAAATAAAACATGGGCCCTTATGGTAATGATAAATCACAGCACTGATCGATCACTTTGCTATGCGCTTGACTGCCTGACTACGTAAACTCGAGCAAACCTGCGAAAAAATGTCGCTAGAGATGTGTGTTAAGATAAAAACGCTTCTAGAACTAGACAATCATTTTTAATTAAAGATATAATATCAATATCTTCCGATTAATATAAGAGCAAGTATTTTCTAACTGCTACTGTATATGGTGAGTAAAACCAAAACAAAGACACGAAAAAAGGGAAAGCCGACGAAGGGATCGAAAAAATCAAAGGCTAATCTTAAGAAAAGGAGCGGCATAAAGAAGGCAAGAATAAAAAGGACAAAAGCTATAGTAGCACGACCAAAGAAAGTTTCTTCAAAACGAAAAAAAACAACAATAACAACCCCTCCGACTACCAATACAACCAGCCCATCTGAACATGAAGAGACGTCTCTTTTGACCGAGGAAAATACATCGTCATTGGATGATGTTGCAGTGAGTGGAACAGGAGAATCAGAGCCAGGAATATCTGAGAGAATATCTGACGAGGAAATAGCATCATCTTATACTTCAATTACTGAGCCGGCTGAAGATCAATATGTCAAGGATAATGGTCGTACATCAGAGACGGTGTAATATATGAGGAAATCATCCCGTAGTTGTTAGCCTGATCCCGTGAATAACTCGATTCTGTCTCAGCAGACATCAGAATTTAAATTGATGGATAGGCATAGTGCTTCTATTATTCAAGGAAGTAAGCATTATATTATAATTATTTGTTGAGTTATAATTTTTCTTTCGCTCACTAAACACCAGGAGTGGCACCAACCAGCCAGCACACAAAAACATACATTGTGGTTGAGCATAAAAGCAAGTTACATAATCGTAACTTAAAATAGCCTAGATGCGGCTGAAACAGTTCTAGGATTTCTTGGCTCTGATAGGATTGTTTATAGCAATTTCAAAAGGGAAGAGGGCGGAAAATCGTATAAATGAAGGAAGAAGGAACGAGAGACTACATGCGTGATTTTGGAATAATCACAGAAAAAGGAATTCTCTATCTAGACTCTCTGGAGAACATAGTAGGAGTTTACAAGTATATCTATAATAATATCAGTTGAATTAGAGGCATTACAATGGGTTTAACTCAAATAGGTGGATTAAAGCAAAAATAGTGTGATTTACAAAAGGATTTACAAAGGCTAAACCGATATAATGTCTATCTGTTAGTAGTCATTACCTTCACCGTTGGTGTTTGATAATCCTAATAATACAGCCTAAAATTTTAGATAGTCTTAATATATTAGTAAATACAGTTAGATATTACTTTCTAAACATGACGTACAGGAGCAAAACAGACATTATTGCGGTTATCCTAAAGACTGCTAGCATTAACGGTGGGGCAGTAAAATCTAAAATCATGTATGAAGGTTTTCTCGCATGGGCGCAGGTACAAGAATATCTATCACTTCTATTAAAAAATGATTTAATAAAATATCAAGAAAGAGGGCGAACTTTTATAATAAGAGAAAGGAAGACGTTTCTTAAATGTACATAATGACCTTAATAAATTAATGACTGCAAAACAAATTGAAAATAATAAAACTGCACAGACATCATCAGCTCAAACAGCCCCAGAACAATGAATACATGTCAGACCATGACATTGACCCTCCACAGGATGTGACTATTCCACTAGATTCAGAAGAACGGGCTATTGTACTATCAGATGCTACACAAAATAATCTTCACAGTCCACCACTACCATCATCAGGTAAATCCATTCAAGGCCCAACGCCGGGAACTCACACATCACCTTGAGTTCTTGACTGCGCTTGACGTTGCTAAATTCATGCTATGATTCAGTGCATATCATATTTGTTAATTTTTAGTTATACGTTCTGTTAACATACCCATCGGTTATTGTGACAAAAAGCTTAATTCTACATTATCCCATGAATTGAATCTGATTTTGAATCCGTGTTATCTCCTTTCTACATGTTCTTTACTAACAAACCTAATTCGCCATTCTATGGCAGGATTGTCCCAGGGGCTTATGCATCATTGATCCGTCATCCTTATGAAGGAGCTGGTCGCAAACTATATAAAATATTGCTTAATTGTAAAAAGGAAGAAAAGATTTTTACTCGCACCGCCATTCGCAAAAGTAAGGATTCATTAGCCGGCATAAAGGCTGATACAAAAAATACTGCTACTGATACTGTACTGATAGTAAATCCGAAATCCTCAAGTGGCTCTACTGGTAAGGAGTGGGAAAATCTCTTTATCAAAATAAAAAAAACATTTGGCGGCAATCCTAAAGTAGCATTCACCAAAAAACCTGGAGATGGAAGCACCCTCACAAAAAAATTCCTAAAGAAGGGATTCAAAAAAATTGTAGCGATAGGAGGCGATGGAACGATAAATGAGGTTGCAAATGGCTTCTTCGAAGTTGAAGAGAAACCTGTTAATCATGTTAATATTGGCAATCAAAATAATAACAACAGCAACAATAACGCACATTCTGCCATTGGCTCAACTGTGGTAAAGGCTGTAAACTCTGAGGCCATAATGGCGTTATTACCAAGCGGAACAAGAAATGTGCTTGTCAAGTCATTAGGTATTCCTGATGGAATTGAGGAATGTTGTCGAACATTTGCTTTTGGTACCCAGAAGCAGATAGATGTGATCTCAGTCACAGCAACTAATCCACAAACTGGGCTATCGTCACCAACACGAATATTTCTTAATGCTGCTGAAATGGGTATGACAGGAGAGATTATCGATAAATCAAAGAGGATAAGAACTAAGATTAACAGTCGCCTGATCTCTACTGTTTCAAGCATAATTTCTACAGTACCTACTTATGAGAGCAATATATGTGAAATTTCCATAGACGATGGAAGAGATACTATTCTTACAAGGGTAACAATGTGTGTAATTGCCAATGGCAAATTCTTAGGTGGCGGATTTAAAGCAGCACCAAATGCTGATGTTTCTGATGGCTTGTTGGATGTAGTTATTCTAAAGGATTCCAATAATATAGAGATGATAAGCAACTTCATTAACGTGAAGAAGGGGACCTATGGTAAGGAGGATGATGTATTCTACGCACAAGCTAAGAAGGTTTTAATAAAGCCAATAGAAGAAGAATCAGAAGAGAACACAGATAGAAAGAGAGATGTAACTGTTACGATTGACGGTGAGTCTGTTGGAATTTTGCCAGCAACCTTCCAAGTTGTACATAATGCACTGACTATCAAGATATAGCAGGCTGTTACTAGCACGATTATCATCGCGTGTATTAAGAAGGGATTAAATAATCAAAGAAGAATGAGGGAAGGATCTCGAATAAGTTGAAGAAGCTGTTAATACATAATAACAACTGGTATGGCCATATCTCAATCGCTTTTACTATTTTTCCTCTGTTCATGTTGCATTATTAACTATGTATCTGGTTTATTGTGTGCATCACAGACAGATTGTTAAGACTGTTCCAGTTATGCTAGAAGAGTTCTCCATTTCAAAGAAAATTGTTGCCGAAAACGTAAAAGCAGAACAGAAATGGAATACTATAACCAAAAAGATCCACGTATCTGTATCTTTTGAAGTGTATGCCAACAGGTAAGGATTTGAAATCCTATGGAAGATAGAATGGAGATGATGATATGTTATCTGATTTGAATAAACGAATAATTAAAAGCTTTGAATATGGATGATGCCCAAAAGAAACAGTTTTCAATATTGGAAAAATGAATCTAAAAGAGAGGTGGTTCAGTTATCTGAGGCTGACAATGATGATAGGAATAATATCAATGATATCACCAATAAAGAAACTAAAAAAGTAATTCCTAGTTCCGGGCAGGGGATAACAGTTAATAAAAGAATAGTAAAGCTCGGAGAATTAACGCCATCTAAGAATAGTTATCGAAAATGAGAAAATTAATATTGATACTATAAAGGAAAAGGCAACATTAAGATATCATGATGGAAATACCAGGATATTATAGTGAGTACTATATTTTGACTGCCTTTTTTTCTTAAGCTTTCGAAATGTCAACAAATATGAATGGAATTGATTATCCCGTATTTCTTCCGTATCACGCCCTATTGGAAATATATGTTCCAACAGTTATGACCAATAGCTATCACAGATATAGCAGAGCATTCATAAAATGGAAAATGATGTCGAAGATCATCAGCAAAAAACTGACTCTTCTAAAGAGTCTTCTAGCGAGCCAGGCTTTGTCTCTGAACAACAACAGAAACAACAGATGATTCCAGTCTTAGAAGAAGAATATTCGATTACAACGGAGTCTATGACTAGAGAAGCAAAAATAGAAGAGATGGGTCACCAAGACAAAGACAGTCAAAGTGCCAATATCCTATGAAGAGGTATTACATTAATGACAAGAAAATGGAGCCGGTGGAAGAATC
>DATDFS010000003.1:0-2977 GCA_036522495.1 Nitrososphaeraceae archaeon
AACATCAGCACTCACAGCGGCAAGAGTTCAGGTGCAGTTCCGCTTATTCCTCTAGCAACAGGAAATCCTCAACTTGACAAGCAGATTCAGCAATTCTACAGTTGTATAAAGAAAACAGGACATACGGGCGGTACCAAACCAGAACCATCAAGGGATGAAGTTAACGGCTGTTACTTTCAGGTATTTAGCAGCAGCGGTAGCGGTAGCCGTAGTAGTACTAGTAGTAGTAGCAGTTTTGGTAGTAGTGGCAGTCATGGCCATGGACATAAACAGGGTCAAAAGACAGGTATCCAGGCTCAAGGTGTATCAACGCTAGGACCGATCCCACACTTGTACTAACAGCGACTGCAGTGCAGATCAGATCCCGACAACCCTGCCTTTTAAAGGCTCAATATGTGCTCGATAGGAGAAATCACTGTTATGCCCTCCGTTTTTCCAGTCGCTGCTGATTCCCTTTGCTTTACTACACCTCCTTATTATTGCTATCGCGCGTCTGGATGAGCATGGCCTTTTAATAGTCCCAGTTCCTCTAGCGGATCTGAATGTTTCGTTCTCTCCTTATCCCATGTCTTTAGATTCGTAAAACGTAGCCTGCAGCCTAAGGGATTCCAAAGTAGATAATACAGAATCGGTTTTTCAGATATTATGAATCCCTCAATTCTCTTCTTTCTTGCTCCTTTTCTTTTTCTGTCAAGGTATTACTCATTGCATATTATGTTCCAGACATCTGATTAAACAGGAATGCCGGTACGCGTGAGATATATAGGATTTTGTAGTGCTTGATCGATACATCATAACATCACACTTACTAAATGTTTTACAATGAAAAATATACTGTTATTATTTAATAAGCTTCAGATACGACCTTTAATAGATTAATGGTAAAGGAACTAACGCCATCATTTTTTTCAATTAGGCGGTTGTCAGAGGGAGTAAAGAACGGATCTATATCCCCAGTGGATTTAGTTGAAGTATGCATAGAAAGGATCAGGAAATTCAATCCAATATTAAATGCATTCATCACCGTTATTAAGGAAGACGCTTTAAAGCAAGCCCAATTATCCGAAAAAGATATCAGACAAGGAAAGTATCTTGGCCCTCTACATGGCATCCCATTCTCAATTAAGGACATTCTCTATGCAAAAGGTATTAGATGCACTGCAGGTTCCAAGATATTATCAAACTGTGTTTCCGAAGTTGATTCAACTTCTGTTAAAAAGATGAAAAACGCTGGTGCAATCCTGATCGGTACAAACAACCTGAATGAATTTGCATCTGGAATAAACGGCATAAATCCCTTTTATGGTTCTTCTAAAAATCCATGGAATACCTCCAGAATATCTGGCGGCTCTAGTGGTGGCTCCTCTGTTGCTGTTGCAACAGGTATGGCTCCGGTGTCTTTGGGAACTGATACTGGAGGTTCAATTAGAGTACCATCTTCATTCTGTGGGGTGGTAGGCCTAAAACCAACTTATGGTAGGATCAGCAGATACGGAGTTATGCCTTTGTCGCCATCTTTAGACCATATCGGTTGCATAACAAGGAGTGCTTGGGACGCAGCGGCTGTGTTGGAATGTATATCAGGGTGGGATCATTTAGATAAAGGCTCTGTAAACAAACGAGTCCCTATCTATACGAAAATTATCGAAGACTCGAGAGCTGAAAAATTTTCTGTTGGAATACCAACGAATTATTTTTCTGAGTTTTTGCATCCAGAAGTAGAACGTTTATTCCATGATTTTATAGAAAAGGTAAGATTAGCGAACAATGTAATACACGATGTAGTTTTACACAATACCGAGAAATATTATAGATATTGGAGAGACGTCAGGATTGCAGAAGCTTCACAAATACACTTAAAGTGGCTGAGAACGAGAGCCGAACAATATAGCATCGAAGTACGAAAGATGCTAATACAGGGAACAAAAGTATCTGCGGTTGAATATATACGTGCCATGAATACTATTAAAGAGATAAAGAACGAATTTCTATCTATATTAAACGAAATGTGTGCTATTATTGTTCCGACAACCATTATTCCTGCTCCCGGTTTTGATGAACGGACGATTAGTATTGACGACGATACTTTTCAAACTCGTAAAGCTTTGCTTCGAAATACCATAATATTTAATAGTACTGGTCTACCGGCCGTTACTATTCCAATCGGATTAACGAAGGAAGGCTTGCCCGTAGGAGCACAAATAATTGGGCCCCCTTTTAGAGAGGATACAATTCTTTCAATAGCGTACAATTATGAATGCACAAACAACACCGCGAGTAAATTTGTACCTCCACCTTGCACTTGAACAGTCTTGATTGTTATTCGTCAAATAATATTATTGATATTACTGTTAAATGGCAATCTGCAATTATTCCATCACTATAGCAACGGATATACCAACCAGGGTTTTTTGATTTATTCGAGGCTGCAGATAGAAAATTTTCCACAATATATAAATATCTAAGTAATATATCGCAGATTATCTGGATATATGAATGCTCCAAAATGATCTGAAAAGGCTGCTCTATTGCTGCTGACAATCTGGCTATTATTCCATCCGATTCTTCCCTTCGTCTTTATGTCGACCTTATTATTAACACATACAACCTTTGGAAGAAGTGATGGGCTGCTTTATCTACTTACCAAACCATAGCCAAAGAATGGAAGTTATCTGCAATCATTATATTATATTATGGCTAATTTGAAACATCCTAGATTGACAAAAATAAATCCACTTGAATCTCTATTGTGGATTTTGAGGAGAAACGAAACTGATATAGTCAGATGTTATAATTTTATGACACCATATTTTCGTCATGCGACTAGAGGTAGTAATATGCTCAACTTTGGATATTGGAGTAAGAAGATAGAGGATCCGATACAGGCACAAAGAGAACTTTGCACATTGGTGGGAGAATTCGCTAATCTCAAGTCTGCAGAAAATGTATTGGATGTCGGAAGCGGTTTTTCAGCACC
>DATDFS010000004.1:0-4768 GCA_036522495.1 Nitrososphaeraceae archaeon
GGTCTTATCTTGACAAGCATTTCACCTATGACAGCATTTCTTTTACCATATGCTTTAGCATTATCTTGTCCCATATATCGTGCTGCAATTTTGGTTGTCCATTTTAGGAGATCATCTAGATCAGGTTCTTGGTTTATCTCATCTAACCCTTCTATTACAACAAATGAAAATGGTGGAGTTTGATCGTCTACACAAAGACTTACTCGTGGATCTCGTAACATGTCTTTGCCTTTGACAGACTCATTACCAGTCGTGAAAATAATACTATTATTGTTGTTGTCCTTGCTGTTATCAAGCACAAACCAAATTGGAACCAAATGCGGCCTCCCATCTTTACGGACTGTCGAAACCTTTCCAGTTCTAGTGCCAGACATAAGGAAAGATTCGTGTTCTTCTTTGCTCATTTTATTCAATTTATTTCTCGAATCAGAGATCGACGAGTGTCTTATAAAGATGAATTAATCGGAGATTTTCATATCTAGATCTCGATTAGCCGTACGCAGAAGAAGCAGCAGCAATTGATCTACTAATAGGTTCTATTACAGCCTTAAACCTAGTGTGTTCACCAAATAGTCGTTTATAACTAAAATATGGCTTTATAGCGCTTGACATTAGCATCTGCTTTCAATCTTTATAATTTGTATAATTTGTAAACATTACGTTTTATAAAGAACAGTGTCTGCCGATTGTAGTATATGAGGTACAAACTCTTTGGGAAAAGTGGGCTACGAGTTTCTGAGCTGTGTCTAGGCGGCATGACATTTGGACAAGACTGGGGTTCTATGCTGCCTGGAGCATCTAAAGAAGAAGCTAAGAGAATATTCGAGCTATTTGTGAATGAAGGTGGCAATTTTATTGATACTGCAAATGTATACCAAAAAGGTACTAGTGAGAAATATGTTGGCGAATTCATTTCATCTGAACGAGAGAAGTTTGTTCTAGCTACAAAATACACGCTGACTACAAATCCAGATGATCCTAATGCAAGTGGAAACCATCGTAAGAATCTAGTCCAATCTGTTGATGCAAGTCTTAAGCGGTTAAACACTCACTACATAGATCTTCTCTGGGTGCATATATGGGATCCTATGACTCCAATTGAAGAAGTTATGAGATCCCTGGATGATTTGGTAAAGTCTGGAAAAATTCTTTATATAGGCATATCAGATGTCCCAGCTTGGGTTGTATCATATGCAGATGCTATTGCAGAGCTCCGTGGTTGGTCACCTTTCATAGGAATTCAGGTGATGTACAACTTAATTGAAAGATCGGTTGAAAGAGAATTGTTGCCCATGGCTCGTGCCTTGGATATTGGTGTAACGGCATGGTCTCCTTTGGGTGGAGGAGTTCTTTCAGGGAAATATAATAACAATAGGCAAAATAATCCTAACGAACAAAAAAGGTACAATGATAATAATCCTATGAGTGCTTCATTTGTAAACGAGAGAAATATTTCTATTGCAACAGAAGTACAAGCAATAGCAAAGGAAATGAATAAGACTCCATCACAAATAGCCTTAAACTGGATAAGACAACAACCACAAAAGCAGGCGGATAAAGGTAAAGGAGGAGTTGCAATACCCATCATAGGAGCTAGAACTGAAGCTCAAATTAAAGACGATCTGGGTTGTCTGGATTTTGAATTAACCGAAGACCAGTTGAAAAGATTGGATGAGAAAAGCAAGATACAACTAGGATTTCCACACGACTTTATGTCTGAAGCAGCCAAGGTTTTCTTGTATGGAAATACTTTTTCACTAATAGACAACCACCGACAGGGAATTTTATGAATTTGTGAGTGTTTAAGCCATACCATACAAGTATTATAGGACTTTTTTTATTTGTAAAAGCCTACACATATTATAATGTCGTCTGAAAGTCATGATGAAATGTCAGACAGAGGCGCTGCAGCTTCTCAACAAGAGCAGAATAAAATAATTGAAGAAGATAATCGACCAATTAAAGGAAGCAGACTGAAAGACAAGATCCCAAAGGTAGGGGAGAAGCTGAGTGGCAAGAACAGGAAAGAGTAATCAAAGACAGTGAAAAATAGCCCAAATCATCACAATTAATCAAAAGACAGACTTTACACATGTGGCTGGATAGCTGAAGATAAAATGTGTACAATAATGCGTACAATAACCAGCTTTGATGCTTGCATTTTTTGCAAAAGGACAAGTGTTTTTGAAAAGCGCCTACGGCAAAGCAAAAGTACAGTTGCAGCACTTATATTCAGTAACTAAGACTGAGAATCAATACAATCCCCACACAGAATCAATAATTCTGTATAGGCGTTACTACAATAGCATTATTACCACTATTACTGCTCTCATCATACATATAACTAAGGTTTACCCTTTCTCATTACCCTGGTTTTTACCTGTTTGTAATGCCTATCACAGAGGTAATCTTGATCAAAAGGCCATTCTGGGTGGTCACTTTCCTTCCTAAATCTTCCAGGCTGGTCGCATGACTACGACAGGTTTACACTATTGACGAACTTGCACTTTTCCATCCTCCGATTTCGTAGAAGTCGTTTTTTAGTCTGTTGCATTAGATATGAAATTTGAAAACAACATGGCAGCTTATAGAAATCGAAGAGAGAGTTATGAATACATACACTTACACTCAGACACTGGTACTTTATTATAAATGGCAATACCGCTAAAATAGATAGTCCACGAACACTTATCCTGTTCGTGTTATTGCCATTATCGATCATTACAATTGTCGCGAGTGCTTTTGCCTTGTTTGTATAGCTCTGAAGAAACCTTCTTTTCTCTTCCGGTATAACCCTGTGGAAGTAATTTTTCGTTAAAGGCTTTCGTTAGTGGATTGCCTTTTGGTTGTGATTCTTTTTGTAGCTAAATTCTTAATTATTATCAAATGTTATACTCTGGAATGATGACATTGTTGTGGCAATTATGTACTCCATTATTCTTGTTTGTTAGTCAGATTCTCCAGATTAGTTCCTCTACACCACCACCTTCTTCTCCTAGTTTCTCAACTGATTTCCTAATCCAAGATTTTGCAGTAATAATGATAGTCGCTGCTATAATGTTGGTTATTACTCGCAGGGTAAAGCAACCTATGGTTATTGGCTACATAATTGCAGGCATGATAATTGGTCCCTTTACGCCACCATTTAGCTTAATACATAACGTTAATTCATTGAACAGTTTTGCAGAGCTAGGAATTATAATGCTACTTTTTGTCATTGGCACAGAATTTCCTATTGCCAAGCTTAGATCGATAGGTAGAATTTCGATTATAGTGGCATTACCTGAGTCAATAGGTACTTTATTAATTGTATTTTTTGTCGCCCATACATCATTAGGCTTCTCATTTTTTGATTCTCTGTTCTTGGCATTAGCCATGTCAATTACAAGCACAGTAGTAACAATCAGAATCCTTGAAGAGCTTGACATGATTAAAGATAAATCAACAGTTCTCCTTTTAGGAATATCCATCGTAGAAGATATTATAGCAATTACTGCTCTTGGCATCTTTCAATCAGTAGCTACGAATGGAGGTCAAGTGTCCATTCTGCAAGTTTCTATCTCTATAGGAATAGTTGCTGCATTTATTGGAAGCATACTAGTTCTAGGTTCAAGGTATGTGCCGAAAATAATAGATAAAATTGCTAAAACAGACGATTATGCGCTAATTCTAATTGTAATTCTTGGATTAGCATTTGGTTTATCATTTGCGGCCAAAGAACTAGGTCTCTCCGTTGCCACAGGGGCATTTTTAGCAGGAGTATTAGTTGCGGAATCAAAGAGTGCTAATATAGCCAGGGTAATTACTATCCCGCTAAGAGATATGTTTGCTGCAATATTTTTTATATCAATAGGAGCACTAATTGACTTGTCTCATATTCCTTTGCTTATAATTCCTGCAATGGTACTTGTTTTAACATCTTTTGCTTCAAAGTTTTTGATAATTAGCGCGATATTGGCTAGAGTAAAAGGATATGATGGCATTACAGCATTAAGGACAGGATTAGGAATGGCTTCAGCAAGAGGAGAGCTATCTCTAGTCGTCGCTAAAGCTGGCCAAGATGTTGGCGCCATAACTTCCTCAGTCTTTCCAATATTAGGCGTTGTGACAATAGTAACAACCTTCATGACATCATATGTAATTAAATTCGGAAGCAGGATAAGAATTTCGTCATCATTGAAATCCAACTCTACCGCCTCTTCCTCTCCTGAAAAAATCAAGAGAAAATTCAGATTCGGTTTTAGGCTATAATAAATAATGCCGCTGCACTAAAGTTAAGTTCATGTGGTCTAAACTTCTAAAATATCCTCTACCGTTTGTTCTTTTCCAGTTCGACGATGGCCACACAGCTGCTCTATGCATACAGCAAATCCTACATGAGCACAATCATATTCCTTGCAATACCTACAAAACGGAACGCCTTTGCTTATTTCAACGTCTATCTCTGTACGACGTTTTGTATCATATAATATAGTATGCTTATCATTAACAAATTTCAACAAAACTATTGGGTTATCAGTAAAGGATAATGATTTTTTATCCTCTGAGTTCATCCAATGCATAAAAGCAAATGTCCCCTCATCTAAAGTTTCGCATTTGCTGAACTTGTTCTCATCCTTATATTTGCTATTAGCATCTGAGTCACCGCCTGAGTGTTCGCTGTTGTTATTGTCTTCCATAAGTATTGACGCTTTTGAATTCTACTTAGATTATAGAAATAAGCATATTAATGTTATTAGGCAGATTCTTCACCCCTGTTAAGTTAGCA
>DATDFS010000005.1:0-3054 GCA_036522495.1 Nitrososphaeraceae archaeon
GGCCAGAGCAGCTGGATGGTCAGCTCACATAATAGAAGAGAAACTATCACAGGCGGCCAAGTCTGTTTTATATCGTCCAAAAGCAGATTATATGGGTAAAAAATGCGGGCCGATGGGCTGTGAATATGTGCCAATTAAGAAAAGGAATCAAGACTTTAAACCCTGTCCTAGTTATGAATGGAAGAGGTAAGATCAGCATAACATTCTATCTTTTATGGCTCTGACAAGTTTGTGATCCACAAATCAGTATGAGTCAGTCATTCATTCATCCAACCTACTCGTTACCATTGAAAAGAAAAATCTTCTTGCAAAGGTGATGGCTATGAGGTAAGATTCTTTACCTGCAACACCATCTTCATCAACAGATATGTCAAGCTCAAAGAACTGACGCATTACACCGGTTTGAAAATGAATCTGTCAAACTTTTTTTATATGATTACTTTCTACGGTTGCGGACATGTTATTATTCCTAGAGTAGTTTTTAAAATCCATGCATAGCAGAGGTCAGGAAAGATATAGTCAACATACCATTTTTGTTGTATTCAAATAACAGATATCTTCGTTTTTTCAACAGCTAATATTCCATGCAATACTTGAGTAATTTCTTATAAATTATGGAAAGAAGAACGGACTATCGATCTGATTAATTCTCTTGCTCTCCAACGTAATTGTGCAAATTACCCATCATTTTTGACGGCTATAGCAATGGGAGGACACGATCATTGCATACCATCTCGCACCCAACCTGATCCCGATGTTCGAGGATCTGGCGAACCAGGCATACAATGCGAAACTGATAAAGGCCCCAAGTCCATTTCAATGTCATGTGGCTGATCAGTCTTCTTATTCGTTGACCACACTTGTATCAGCATTCAGCGGCGGCTTGGCGGCTCATACTATAGTTGTATTCACCTTTCATAAGATAATTGTAACTGCAACAGCATCTAAGAACCTGTACAGATCCTTACTTTTAACCAATCTATCTTTTCTCGATGATTGGGCAATATATTTATGCACTAAATCCCAATAACGATGAGAGTGCTCCTGGCAGAGTATTAGTTGTTATACAAGCATCATCATCATCATCATCATCATACCATGGCTCCTTAGTATCCATTCATTTCTTAATATCAGTAACAGCTGAGAATGGAAATAAAGAAAATGCAACAACAGAAGGCTAGCCGTCTGACTCGAGAGTTTAGATGGTTATCAAGGTTTTGTCCCAACTACGCATATAGATTCATTATCCATCCGTACCAAGCCATTACCAGATCCATAATTCCGTACTGCTGCTTCTGCCACTCCTTTCCATACCTCTTGCTTCCTCTCTTCACTTTCTTTAGATAAAGCAATACGAGCTGCAGCGCTAACACTTTGACAGTAACCACTATAATCCTCACCCGATTTAAATTCAAATGTTACAACTAATGTCTCAACATGCACATCTCTAAATCCTGCTTTGACCAGAGAATTTTCAAGCTTGTTTGTATCAGCTAGACTAAATGGGTTTGGAATATCAGGTGGAGGTGCTGGACTCTGAGTTTGCTTGCTTATGATTTGGGAAGCCAAACTGATAATTGGGACTTTATGTGGATCTGCCCAAACCGCAGCTGCGAATCTTCCACCAGGGACTAGACATCTATATATCTTGTCAAGTGCAGCGTCAAGATTTGGCAATAGCATCATTCCCCAGCGACACAACACTGCATCAAAAGATGAATTTGGTAAGTCAATATTCTCTGCATCACTTTCTTTAAACTCAATCATATTTTGCACTCCCATATACGCAGCCCTTTCTTTTGCGATTGCCAACATCTGTACTGAAATATCTGTAGCTATAACATGACCGCTGGATCCAACTAATTTTGCCGCTGTCATCGCTGGTTCTCCAATTCCTGTTGCTATATCTAATACTCTCTGTCCTGGTTTAATTTTAGCAAGTTCGACTAATCTGTTGCTGAGCTTCTGAGATCCTTTCTCAATAGGCTCCCACCATGTTCTCCACCCTTGAGCAACACTATCCCAACTTTGACGTTGACCCATTTTAAACTGATTGGGATCGAATTGAAATGAAGAAGTAGATGTCATATGACTTAAATCGAACCAAAAAATATTAAAATATTCCTAAAATAACTTTTGCGAATATCCAGTACTATAGATAGAATTGTTCTGCGAGCAAATCCTTGTGTTGTCACCTGCTGCCGAATTATTAATGCAGAGTTAGAAAAATAAAATGGGTTTGGTGACAGTAGGAGAGGATTGTTGGGTTAGCACTGGACACTACCTGAACAGGCACTTTTATGGAGAGCATTATTAGAGGCTTCCTAGAGGACTCGCTAACTCGATTGAGCCATCAATTGAAGTTATAATGGGGAAGTTAGTTATCGCCTTTCTTGGGCTGTGGGCCTTATCAATTTCTCGTTGACATTCACATGATTTGGTGCTTGTATTGCATATTGCATACAAGACCGCGTTTGCTATGTCCTCTGACTGTAATGTTTCCATATTCTTTGAAGCTTATATGTGTCATTCCATGGATTCATCCGTTATTGTTTCCAATAGTTCTGTTAAAACACCCCTGGTTCAATGCATGTAACTCGTATGTTGTGCTCTGGGCTTAATTCCTTTTTCAATGTGAATATCATCTTCCAGTAAAATTCTTTTCCAAGAATTAACAAGTATCACTCGAGCATCAGTACGATTAAGATTATGTCCACGGGGGCATGTGATAAAAAACGTTCGATCGATTAGGAAAAAAGGGAATCGAAACCTTCTTTTCACCATCAACCGATAAGACTCTTATGTTTTCACTTGTAGCTTATGACCTGCCTAAGATTAAAGCAAGTCCTATTTTCACAATGTGTAATTGAATTATGCCTCCTATTGTTAAAGGAGGATCAAAAGCTTTAGTGTGAAATCCATTTCCTGGAAATAAAGAAAGGATGAAGTTTAGAAAAGCTTTAAGATATTAGCATCTAACCATGTTAGCAGCAGAGGATATGGACACTTTTGAATGTATAAGAACCAAGATCGAAGTAAGAGAATTCAGTACAA
>DATDFS010000006.1:0-5302 GCA_036522495.1 Nitrososphaeraceae archaeon
AATGGATAACCTCACATGGTCAAATGGAAGAATATGTATTTGAGGATATATATGAATGGCTCACATCGCCCGCAAGAGGTCGATGAAGAGGTACGGTAAAAAAATAGATCTTGAATCTGAAGATATCAACTATACGATATAATATAGTGAGAATAATAGAGGGGATTTCTTGACGTATAATCAATTGAGTGGACACGAAGAGTCGAGCTGACTAGGAGCAACACGCTAATCTCATTTAGAATATTAATACCAGAGAATAAAGTTTTAAAACGTACTAAGGAAGATTATTTTTACTAATTTTCCTACCTTGTTACACATAGTACAATTACCCTACAAATACCTTCATCAATGATGGTAGTAGCGATTCATCATCAATTGGTAGCAGTCTGCTATTTTCAGACCGCTGTCTTCATCCAGCCAATGGCTTCATTTTCAATTTTCTGTTGTTGACCGTCACCATTGAACCTCTCAATACGTCATTATAGTGCTTGGATTCCAAGCTGTAAATATGCAAACTCATTTCTCTTGTCATTGCAAATACATGATTGTAGTAACAAAAAGTAATCAAAATGTTTTGGCCATATCCATCTGCATAACCTGTTCCATACCTCGGGTATATGCGGTCTCATCCTGACAGACTTATGCCTGTCCATAGCAAAGCGAATATCAAAAAACTAAGAGTGACAATTAGGAATCATTTTCAGATTGACTACCCATCGAAGAATGATACAAAATAATTTAATTAGATATTGTACAGTATATATTTATAAAAGCACCATCAGAAGACACTAATAATAATAATCATCATCATCCAATTCTTCCAGAGCACATTCGCTTGCAGTTAAATGCAAGAAGGATTGAGTTCGTAACAACTGCTATTATTTGTGTTATATTTGCTACATGTTTTGCTCATCTTGAATATTATTATATCAAAGATCCAGCTCTGCGAATCTCAAATGGTAAAGTGCAGAGTAATCACCCTGAATTTGACCGCAGCAGAGAGACAAAACCAATAATTGGCAATATGTATCAGTACCATCTATTTCCGATGCTTTTTATTTTTGCTCTCATTAGTTTTGCTGCTCTTTTTGATGATATGAGCTTCAAATTGTTTGGTGGAAGGAAGAGAAGAAAAGCTTTTGTTCTTGGCTGTGCGAACCTGATAACTGCCGTATTAGTAGAGGATTTTGCTTGGTTTGTAAATAGATGGTTGGTTCCATTACAGGATGATCCAAAGGGTGGACAATTAATGCAATTTACTGACTGGACATCTACGCATCTTGGAGCAATAGACATCAATGGTAGCTTCGTAATACCAAACTGGTATTTCATTGCTTTTGCCTTGGTAGTCTTATTCTATTATATCGCATTCAGAAAGCATAACATAATAGTCAAATGATGATGTTATGTTATCATTGGAATGTAGCTGCTTCTGTTATAACTAAGGCAGTTGCTCATCGTGAGCTCAAACTAAAATATCATGATAATAGATGAGATGACAACGGGGTAATAATGTGACTCGCAGTACCCCTAACAGGTTGGGAAGTTATCGAACGTGGTGAATATATGCAACTATACATTTACTCATTTGAAGACTAATCAAATAACAACAAAAAAGGCAATCAGGCTACCATGGTATGATCTACTATGTGCATATGTGAAGCTGCTGTTTGCCTGTCATAATATTTTGATGCTTATTATGGGTTCATGTTCATATGTATGATACCAAGACAACTGTGTTTGATAGTAGGAAAACACCTCATCTCTAACGTAAAGGAAGTAAAGTGAATGCTGAAAGGAACAGACGGTTAGTATTATAATTCAGCCTTTATTTAGGGATTCAAATCTAAATCTATTCTTATTCGAGCAGACTATTTGTATAACTACTGTGGAGGCGGCGCATCGAACGCTGCATTAAGATCTTCATAACCCAATTTGCTTGCGGCATACTTCTGTATTGAAGGATTGAAGTGTTTCAAGTAGTTATCGACATATTGATTGTTAGCAGTACATGCTTCTTTATGAATTAGAGGATCAGCTTGGCAGAGGGGATAGATAAAGGCAATTTTCATATCACAGACATCCCGCATTTTCGGATCAAAGTTCATTGTCCCTTCTATATTACAAGTGTCAGGAAAGTCTACGTACTCAAATTTGATCATATTTTGGATTAGTTTGTATTCTTGCTGTAATGTGTTGTTATCAGGATATTCTTTTGCGTTGTGGATCAATGTATATATAAAGTCTTGATACAAGATGCCTTAATTTTCGGAATTATACATCTCATTGTACACCAACCGCTGAAAAACCTGCTATAGAATTCGTAAACGATACCTTTAATCCCTCACAGATTTGAAGCGAGGTTCGCAAATCAGGACGGAAAACTGAATGAAATCAATGAGAAACTCACAAGGTTGTCAAATAATAATAGTATGACGATAGCCGAAAGTTCAAAGCAAATTTCTGAGGGAGTAGCTGACATGTAGTCGTAGTCATATATTTTTTGTGACCACACGGCAAAGCATTCTCGTGGCGTGGTTGAGAATTGCTTTCCTCTGTCTAGTGGAAAGTAAGCAAGCTAATTTGCCAAAAAATAGATGTGATATAGAGAAACATGATAGAAGATAACGAAAAGGTAAGACACAAGAGCTAAGCCAGAAGGCAAAGGAGAACCTCAGACGAAATGAGGAACTAAGAAGGAAATCCAGCAGGTTCCAAAATCTTCAACCTGTTGAAAAAATGCTGGGATTATTTGACCCAGAGAAAATGGAGCCAGTAGAACAGGAATTTGATGGAAAGAAGGTACAGCGATTTGAGTACACGGTAAAAGATCCGAATACTGGTCAAGAAAAATACTGGATTGTAAGTAAAAGGACATCAGAGCACGTAGATGCCTTACTAATCGAAAGACATAACTTGCTCAAAATCCAAAAGCTTGGATCAGGAAATGACACAAGATACAACATATTGGCTGCGTAAATCAAATGCACTCTCCATCTTTATTTTTCAAGAGCAAATGATCAGCGAATACAATTGGTAAAACAAGTGATATGAGATGATACGTGAATCAACCGATCTTCAAGCAGTAGTAGAGCATCACAAACTTTACTCTATTCCAAAATGCAATCGCAATTATATTTACAAGGTAGATAATGAAAAGGAAGGTGTAGGTAACTGAATAATAATAGCAGTATTGGTAATGATAGAAGTAATAACCCCCATCAATCATTAACTATATCGGATCTTATCAAGAATTTTCCATTTGCATCGCAGCGGCATAATCAAGAAAGGGTACTAACTGAGATTTGCAATGCCTTCCATTCAGGCTGCAAATATGTCATACTAGAGGCACCTACTGGATTTGGAAAAAGTCCTGTAGCCATAGCAGTTGCACTGGCTTTGGGTTCAAGCTACATATGTACTGCTACAAAGGATTTGCAAACACAATATTCAAAGGACTTTCCATATCTAAAAGCAGCAAAGGGAAAAAGCAACTTTGCCTGTTTAGTAAAAGAAGATTTTATCAGAAATGGTACTTACAAATGTGGAAGCTGTGCCTCAAGTGATGCAGATGAATGCTATCATACAACGGTAGAATATGGCCCTTGTATGACAGATGAATCCTTCAGAGATAGTGGTTGCAAATATAGAACATTCACAAAAGATTATAAAATAAACAAAAAGGGAACAAAAGAAGAGGATGTATTTATCGATAATATTACCAAAAAATACCATCAAAAGGAATATTCACAATGGTTGCCAGTACAAACCCTGAAAGACCAAAGGGAGGAATGGAGGCCATGCGAGTACTTTGACCAACTGAATATGGCAGTGACCGCAAGTCATTCGATATTCAATTATTCTATTTTCTTGTCGCTTTTACCCCACAAGAAAAGTCTACCTGAAAGAGAATTGTTGGTATTAGATGAAGGGCATCTATTAGAAACAGAGATTGTAAAGTATAGAGGGCTGACAATATCCAAAAGAAGGTGGAGAAGGTATATCCATGATTTGAAGATAATTGATTATGGCTATGATGATATAGAAAGGTGGATTGACTTTTTGATTCAACTTGAAACAAAGATACTTACCTTAACTGGCAATAGTGATTTAATAGAATCATTTTCCATAGAACGAAAGGTCAAATATAACTACAATGGGAAGAAGATATCGTCGTTAAAAGACACGAAGAAGGTTATCTCTGCCTCTGATATATTTGATAGCGACGAAGAAATTGTGCAAAAATATGACACTTCCACCACAGCATCTACATCAGCAGCAAACCTTGGAGATGAACTTGCTGTTGACGCTATCAGAGATACAGAAAGACTTACAAGAACAATAAACAATATCCTTGCAAATCCAAAGAACTGGATAGTATCTGATATACTAAAAGAAAACTATGAGGTTGTGAAGGTTGAGCTAAAGCCACTAGACATATCAGCATATTGTAAGAGCATATTTGAAAAATGCTCTAAAACATTGATAATGAGTGCAACTATATTAAATCACAAAGCATTCTGCAGAAGTGTTGGTCTAAGCCCAGATCAAGTAAAATTCATTCAAGTTCAATCTGATTTTCCATTAGAACATAGACCTATCGTTTCACTCAATATTGCATATCTTAACTATAACAACTTACAATCTGCTGAAGTACAAGCCAGTATTGCAAGGGCTGTTGACAACATAATGTCAATGCATAGAAATGATAAAGGAATAATTCATACCACTTCATATGATCAGCTGAATTTCATCAAAGAAAACATGTCAGAGGCAAATGCACGAAGATTATTGGTAACAGACCCAGAGATACAAAGAGATGAAGTTATATCTGAACATACCAATAATACAAAACCAACTGTTCTTATCTCACCATCGTTGCATACAGGCCTTGATTTAAAAGATAAGCTATCTAGGTTTCAAATAATAACCAAAGTACCTTATCCAAACAAAAGCGATAGGTGGACTAATGCAAAAAGAGAAGTAGATGAGGAATGGTACTACTGGCAAACAGCATTAAAGTTGATACAGGCATATGGTAGATCTGTAAGATCCAAGGATGATTGGGCAAAGACATACATTTTAGATTCAGCATTTGGTTATTTTGTAAAGAAGAACATGAACATACTTCCTGATTGGTTCAGACAAGCTATCAGAAAGTAATGACTACTAATACTACAACAGTAGTAGTAATAGTGCCTCGGAATGCTCTAATGCTCACACACTAAGATATTTCTTCATATCAAATTAGTATATAAATAGCTGTCCTTTTACCAGTCGTTGGTAGATATGCATGAAGAAG
>DATDFS010000007.1:0-13777 GCA_036522495.1 Nitrososphaeraceae archaeon
AGGCAGGACAGACGACCGATCTTACACGCAATGGCATAGCAAGAGGATATGTGGTTGTTCCAGAGTTTTCTTCCACTTCTACTACATTCGCATTGATAGGTGCGATATTTGGAGGCATGGTAATAATACAAAGATTCAAAAGAAAGAGAATATTCAAAATAGATGGAAGAAGAGCACCGTAGTTTTATAAGTTAGCATACCGAACATATCGCCAATTACTAATCTTTTGCATGCTCTACAATCTGTCAGATAAGCCTGGAATTATAAAGGAGCATTAAAATAGCGAATTTTAAATATACTGAATTGACCTTAATCATAGACTATGGGTGAAACGATCGAACTAGACAGCTTTGACATAAATTTCTCATTTCGATGTCCAAAATGTGATTACTTAAACGAGGAAATTCCGGCAAACGATATTTCAAGTGGTAATTCTGAATGTGGAATGTGTGAGACTACCTTTAAGGTAGAAGGCTTGGATGCGGTGAAAATCACTGCAATATTGGACTGATTCTAGTAAAGAGTCTTTAAAAAACTGCCAGGTCTTATTATAGACAACGAAAATTAAAATATATAATCATAAGAAGAAGCTATGTGAATGACGCTTCTAAGCAGAAATGTGGTTGAGGGTCCATCTAGGGCTCCGCACAGAGCAATGTTCAAGGCGATGGGTCTGAAAGATCAGGACTTGGAAAAGCCCCTGGTTGGAGTCTCTTCTACTTGTAATGAGGCTACGCCTTGTAATTTACATCTTGGTAAGCTAGCTCAAAGAGCCAAAGAAGGAGTGAAGGATTCCGGTTGCACACCCAGGGAATTTACGTCTATTGCCGTCTCTGATGGAATAGCGATGGGGCACGAAGGAATGAAAGCATCACTGGTAAGCAGAGAGATAATTGCTGATTCAATTGAAATAATGATGAGAGCTCATCAGTATGATGCTCTTGTGGGGATATCTGGGTGTGATAAAAGTTTGCCTGGGACACTAATGGGCATGGCTCGTCTGAACTTACCTAGTATATTCGTCTATGGTGGTACTATTATGCCAGGAAATTGGAATGGTAAAGACGTCACAATCCAAGATGTTTACGAGGCTGTTGGCGCCTACGATACAGGAGGGATGAGTCTGGCGCAACTAATAAGTCTGGAAAATGTTGCATGTCCATCAGCTGGCTCGTGTGCTGGAATGTATACTGCCAATACTATGGCTTCGGTAGGTGAAGCATTAGGGATGTCGTTACCAGGCAGCGCATCACCCCCCGCTGAGAGTGACAGAAGGCATCTGATATGTTATGATACAGGGAAAGCAATTTACAATTTAATAGAAAATAATATTCGCCCGAGTGACATAATGACTTTTGAAGCCTTTGAAAATGCAATTGCTGTTGCAAATGCAATTGGAGGTTCAACCAATGCAGTGCTTCATATCTTAGCTCTCGCCAGAGAAATAGGCGTAAAACTGCAAATGAAGGATTTCGAAAGGATTCGCAGAAGAACTCCCCATATTGCCAATATGAGACCCGGGGGATTTTACGTAATGTTAGATCTTGACAAGATTGGAGGCGTTCCGATAGTTTTGAACAAGTTGCTTACGGAAGGCATGCTTCATGGAGACGTGCTGACGGTTACAGGGGAGACTATGAGAAATAACCTTGAATCAATGACATTTCCTGTAGCTGTTGATCAAGATATCGTAAAATCAATCGAAGATCCAATTCACAATCAAGGTGTACTCCGAATCCTGTATGGTTCGTTAGCTCCGGAAGGAGCCGTCGTAAAAATTGCTGGCATAAGAAATAGTAAGTTTATTGGAAAGGCCAGAGTTTTCGATGCAGAAGAAGATGCTTTCAAAGCAATCTCAAATAGACGTGTTATCGAAGGTGATGTGGTAGTAATCAGATATGAGGGCCCGAAGGGAGGGCCAGGAATGAGAGAAATGTTAGCGGTCACTGCCTCTCTCGTCGGTCAAGGACTGGGAGAAAAAGTAGCGATGGTGACTGATGGCAGGTTCTCCGGAGCAACCAGAGGATTAATGGTTGGCCATGTTTCACCCGAAGCAATGGTTGGAGGGCCTATCTCGTTGGTAAGAGATGGTGATCAAATCGTCATCGACACTATACGAGGAAAGATCGAATTAATGGTGTCGAAGACCGAAATAACCAAGAGAAGGAAAAAGTGGAAGCCGATAAAGCCACACTATAGAAAAGGTGCATTGGCTAAATATTCTTCACTAGTACAATCTGCGTCTGAAGGTGCGGTGACTCTTGCTTTATCGGACTCCGTTCGACTGTAAAGAATTATCGTTAGGTAGGAGATTTCTTGATGCCTATCTATCGTGCCGTCTTTGAATCATACTAAAATCGGGCAAAGAAACCAATGCTAGAACCTCTAATGTATATGTCGACTAAAAAATCATCAAAATATTATCTGAACGTAAATGCTAAATCTGAATCCGGGATCATTAGAAGTCATAGTCAAAATACAAACAATCTTACAAGGGCTTCGTCTGCTCC
Organism: Nitrososphaeraceae archaeon; assembly: GCA_036522495.1. Classification (GTDB taxonomy): domain Archaea; phylum Thermoproteota; class Nitrososphaeria; order Nitrososphaerales; family Nitrososphaeraceae; genus Nitrososphaera_A. Next base: position 2,511 of record DATDFS010000007.1, read on the forward strand.
GTCAGAGGACAGTGGCGCCGGTATTGTGGAGATGCTATGTACAGAAAAGATAATTCAGAAGAGATAGCACTATTATGATGTATGGGGGCCTCTTAAGGATATTTCCCATTAAGGATATACCCAGTCTCCTACCGTTCGAAAAAGATGTGTGCGACTATCTGTATAGAGAATCCAAGTATTAAAAGGCCAGCACCAAGTTGAGCTATTCGAGTTTCTATTAGCCTGTGTGTCATTTCAGCCTTATTAAGTCCTTCAGTATGACTATCGGATTCTTGTTCTATTGTATGTTTAGTTCGAAATATTCTTCCGTACGCCATCAGTATTGAGGCGATTAAACTAGTAACAAGACCAATGATTAGTACTAGATTCATATTTCGATCTTTGAAGCTACTAGACAAACCTATAAAAATATAAGTCCTATAGATATATTATCAGTACTACCCAGTCACCGGCAAATGCAAGATACTATGATTATCATTATCAATTCTTACTTTATTTCGAACAATAAATAAGATGTCTCTCATCTAATAATGGAAGAAGCTAGTTACGGTTTTTTTGCTAAGCTATTGTTTTCTACATATTAAGAGAGTTTGTAAGGTTAACCCATCTGTCTGTTCATGTATTTCTACTTGTTCAATGCTAAATTTGATTTCTTTAAACTTCGCTTTCGTTCGAGGGTGCGATGTGGTGCAATATATATTGTCCCCTACAGTTATGTATTTGGAATTGTCAATGAAATTATTTTTGCGGATATGCTCATACAATAGCATAGAATTTCAATTGGAGAGCTTTTATCACTTCAGTACGAAAATAATATTTTCTCCCTCACATTGGCCTAACTTGACACTCAATTCCGGATAATCATATTTATTCAGTATTGGATTGATCTATTTTTGATGACCGTTATCATTGATTTTATACATTCTACCTCCCTATCGAAAAAAAGGTAATCTGTTATAGGTCGATGGAAAAATGCAATTACAGCATCACCTACATATTTTAATACGTAGCCTCCATAACCGTGATTATAGAAGAAAATTCATATGTAAATTCTGGAATAATGGTAACCATTTTCTCAACAGGCAAAGTCATGCTCGTGTTGGTTGAGCCAACCAGATCGGCATACATGATTACAGGAGGGATCTTTGAATTTATATGATAAGAAGAAACTCAAATAGGATCTGGATTTGACTCGTATTGATAATGCCTTTTCAGTGCTCTTGATAGACCTTCCTGAGTTTGAGCCACGGGTGTTTCTGCATCGATTGTCGCTGTTAGAACGATCACCCATCTGACTCATATTAGACATTAATTTAGACATTTCTGGTTAAAGTTCAAGGACGATCGTACAGGGATTCGATATATTAGTTCAATGCGTGTCCCTTAATCGGTAAACACGAGTACACTATACAAGATAGCATAAAGTAGAGTAGGTTCTGTTAAGTTAAGGATTCCTACCCATGTATCTTTAATTGAAACATTATGTCAATTCAACAACATCTAAACTGTATTGATTAAGAAAGGCTTTATCATTTAGTCAATTCGACACTTTAATTCTTGCAACCGTTGCTGTATTCTTTCTATTTTGGATAATTTATCATGCTGGTTGGATAGCGTTTGAATTTGTACCATGACTATCTTGTCGCAACTTTGGCATTCTGATCCGGATATTAGTTTTTGACATAGCTGGCAGACTGTGAGTATTGTTGTTAAATCCTATGTTATACCTAGTATCCGTTCCATGAACATCAGATTTTACTCTTTAAGGCCGACTACTCTGAATTTATACTGATCTTTATATGTTTCGTTATAATAGCGGGCATAGCTTTGCGCGGCATCATAAGTTCTGAAAACAACTTTCAAGTCCTCAATTATGGCTTTTTGGCCAAAGATATCAGCAATTTCTATAGTATAAGACTTTGGCAGCCGTTTTAGAAATCGTATTGTGAAGAATAGACTGATAAGGAGGAATGTTACCGCAGCGACAATAACTATCGCAAACTCAAAGCTTTTGATAAAATTCTCGACATGAATTATTAGATATTGGTCTAGCCATTTGTATACAATAACAAGGCTCCTGACAAATACGCTTATAACGAAATTAGCAGGTAACATCTTTGTATTGCCAAGCATATCATAGGCAACTAATTATATGTATCTTGCTGCTTGTAATAAAAACAATAAGTATCCTGCTAACTAGCTAAAAATGATATATTTAGTTTTCATATAACTTAGTTTACAGGTTGGCTAGAACGGATGCGTATTCTTTGCCTTCAAAGAAAAGTCGTACTCTCTCTTCTTTTATAAAATCATGTCTTGAAAGTAACTTGAGTGTATTTTATGTTACTGCCCATATTGGCAGGAGGGACGATTGATTGGAGGATGGATGACGGCCGGGAAGCACCATGACTGGTTCATAGGGCGGAGGCAAATAAGCCTTCATTTTTTTGTTCAATCCAACTCACCTAATATACATTCAACATGGACATCAGTTATGTTATTATGATAATAATAACATAGTCTTAAATGGAGTTAAACATAAAATGAGTCGTACAAGAACATGTATAGATTGTGGCAAACAAGTTAGGTCTGAATCCCAGGAAAATGAAGTTGTATGTAAAGATTGTGTGAGACTTTTAAAAAGAAGATTTTGGACTTCGATTAAAATAGAAAAGGCTCACGATGCAGCCGGCTACTCTAAACGATAGAAGAAATATTTCCCTCATGTCTCCATCAGATGAACAATCACGAACTCCACTTTGATATTACATAGCGTCCTATAGCGGTTACAACTATTAGTTAGGTTGTACTAAGTTACCATAACAGTATTTGTTGTAAAATATGAATTAAAATGTTTGCCTTATCATTAATACATTAATTAACAAAGAACGGACTGTGATTGTTCTCCACGTATTCTAATTTTCTTGACATGCATAACAATGATTATTAAATGTATGGTCAACTGAAAAGAGCCGTTCAACCCCTATCGGTTGCATATGACATCGATCCTAATAGAAATTGTGATAATATAAAACGCTGCAGCTATTACTGTCAAATTCATAAAATCAATTCTCGACTATCCGCTAGGGACAGATGGAATAATACAGATATCCATCAGTTTTAGAGAATGTAACTGCTACGTCGTGGTGATGCTTTCAAGTTTCTGAAGCATCCAAACTATTTTACTTTGTTAGATATCTAGAAGGAATATCGACATAAGTCGACGAGCATACATCATCAATATCTGGCAACGTTGTTAGTTGTCACTTAGGTTAAGATTCAATAGGGATGATTCCATATCTCTACAATGGAACAACAGTATTTATGACAAAAAGAAAATCCATAAAAGACAACAATTTCAACGTAAGGATATTAGCTGATTCTGTTAAATTTTACCTTCCAAGAGTTGAAGGTTATTTGGAAGTGGTTCGTAATATGGCTTCCAAGTATAGGGGAATGTCTCTCATAGAATTTGATGGGTATTTTGAAGGTAAATTTGAACCTGTGAAATACGTTCGTGCTGAAATACACATTTCTAAAAATAGTGAACAGAGTATGACTAAATTGGCAAACGAGATACGTAAAAAATTGAAGCAAAAAAGTCTTGCTATGGAATTTAATAATCGTTTGATTTTAGTGAGTGAATGACGTTACCGGACCGCATCCAAGCATGAACAGGTAATCCTAGTGAAAATAATACTTACTTGCAATCCGCTGCCACATATTGTAGGTAGGAGCAACTGATATGCCATTATATTTTTTTAACCGTTAAGTCACTCCAAAGGTTATCGTATGACTCTTGTTACTATTATTATTACAGCATCTGAATAGTCTGTGGATATAGGTTGCCTAATCATACTGGTTTGCAGGGTAGCTGTAGTCCCAATAATATATACAGAATCTCTAACGCTTACGACTACAATGAAACCTACTCATACCAGAGGGGTTTCACAAGCTTAAGACATATGTTCATCAGATTTAATAAAGTATAAGATACCACCAAACTTGTTGAGTTGTATGCGTAAATTTCAGATTGCAGTTATTGGTTATAACAAAGACAGATGCACTGAGCACGCAAAAAATATTGCGTTTGAGGTTGGCAAAGAGATAGCAATTTCAGGATCAATTTTGATTTGCGGAGGTTTGGGTGGAGTTATGGAGGCTGCCTGTAGAGGCGCCAAGACAAATGGTGGCATGACTCTTGGAATAATTCCTCAAGAATCATTTTCATTTGCTAATGAATTTTGTGACATAGTTATCTGTACAGGAATCGGTTTTGCGAGAGATTTTATCGTTGCTACATCGGCGGATGGTATAATTGCTGTGGGCGGAGGTGTGGGGACTTTAATAGAATTAGGAGTAGGGTATATAACAAGAAAACGGATGGTTGTAGTATCTGGCAGTGGTGGAGTCTCCGAAATATATGGAGGCAAATTCCTTGATGAACGCAACACCGTTCCTCTAATCATTGCTAAGGATGCCCGTTCTGCTGTTGAAATAATTTTAAAGCGTAGACAAGACGAGAACCAGAATTCATAATAATGTAGATCGATAGCGAGAATTGGTATTTTAAGAGTTTAATTGGATGGACTGTGTTATCATTCAAACAATTGGAATAATACGAACTATAGTCATGAGTTGTATTTCTCCAATTCAGAACCAATCAGTCGACTTAGACATTAGAATGCTTAATGATTTGGATGACTAGATAGACGGAATTACCTAGATGGGGTTGAATTACCTAGAGCTAACTAAGGTAGTAAACAATGTTCAACCAAACTTGTCAGCAGAGGCGACTGATTGATACAGCTTATGATTGTGCCCCGCCTTATAGCAAACAACGACTTTGTGCTGAATTTTGTTTCCGCCTTGTTCTAACTCCCTTATTGGGAAAGGGGACGTTCACTTTTGTTACTCGTTTGTAAGCTTTAACATCTTAAGTCGAGTCTCTTGGAAGCCTTCAAATAAATTACAAGCTTTGGTTAAATTCTTGGCAAAAATGCTGTTTTATCTTAGTATACAACAGTTTAGTACATATGACGAGGACCGCAATGTGTAAAATCTTTTATCAGAGGAAATGGTACATTCTTCAAGGATATAGTGAGCTGAGTGATATATGTCCTCTTCAGAAGAAGGGAATAGCATTGATGCAGCTGTTAGTGGCAAAGACACTTCCCCGATTAATCCTCTAATCCAGCCGCTACCGTGGCAATTTGAACTTCACAAACGAGTAAAATTACTTCCTTGGTGGCTATTATACAATATAGGCGTGGCCGAGGAGGCAATCCTAAAGAACAAAATAATAAAGCAGGCCACGGATATTGGGCTGCAGGACAGATGGACTTCAAAGCTCGTGAGGCATGCAGTATCTGAGTTTTCAAAGAAGGGACTTGGCGCAGATTACTATGGTTATCACAACATTGATCATGAACTTGAAGCTGCTTACTTCACTTTGCTAGCCGCCAATGGTCAGTATCAACAAGAGAAAAAATTCAGTCAAGATGATATAAAATATCTCTTTGTGGCTGCCCTTTTTCACGATTATGATCCATTGAAACAATTTGACAAACCTCATGAGGATTCTGTTGAAAGGTTCTTGAGAAATGACAAGAGAATAAAGAGATTCATTGACGACATAGGAATAAACATTGATATTGTAATTGCCATTATTCATCGTACGGCCTATCCTTTCAGAGACAAGATAGCCCAATATGCCAAAAAGAGAATGCAAGAATTATTCACACTTGCACGAATTTCTGAATATGATACTGCAGCGAGGGGACACTATGAATATCTAGGATGGTTTTTGTCTGTTTCGGAACGCATAGCTGGTTACGCTCTAGGTAATTTTGAGCATGCAAAGGAACTCGCCAGACGCAATGCCCATGCATTAGGCTGGCATCCATCACGTATAAACGAGGAGTCTGTCAAGTACTTTAGCACATTAAAGGAGGAGAAAGAAATGGTTGACTGTGTTCTGCGATATGTGCCTGAAAAGTACAAGAAGAATTTCTATGACAACATAGAAGCTTTCAGGGAAGCCTGGGAACTGGAAAATGGTATAAGAAGTTCAATCAGACGAAAGGAAATGGATCTAGTGCCAACAATAGAAAAAAATGAGGTCAATCTTGATTCATATGTAAGAGAATCTATTCTAGAAATATACAGACAGCTGCCAGCCCCGAATCCAACTATCAACGAAGAGAAATTTAAAAAGTCACTTTCTGATAGCAAGACAATTCTAATTACCTTAAGAATCAAAGACAAAAGCGGAAAGATTGTTGGATATGTAAAAGGTGGGCCACTCGAAAGTCGTCCACTTAGGCGAGGTACATATGACGATAATTTGGGAAAAAAGAACACCGCCCTGATGGAATGGATCAATATCAAACCGGGTTACTGGGGAGAGACAGGTGGCCATCTTCTCAGGTCAGAGTTCCTCAAAGAGGCGAAACGTCGAGGATACGCCTTTGTGACCAGTTATGTTCATCGTAATGTAATCACGAGTAGGAAAAATAGAGGCGAAGCTATAGAAATAGTACAAAGATACGACCCGGATAAACTCGATTACTACCGGGTTGATCTCACAAAGCTAGGCCTTTTATGAGATATGATGGTTGAAACTATTTCGAAGAAAGCTTCTCTAAACACTAAGAAAGTAATTATGATCGTAACCTGATGAAAGATAGAATTTGGTATTTCTAGAGAAGGGAATCCGTTGACCCTCGGAAAGAATAACGGAACAAATTGACTTCATATTTTTCCAATTCCTATACACGTAAGTACAAATACTCCAAGTAACTTGGTTTCAAAATCACAAGGACATTTCAATCATTTCAATATCTTCAAGGCATGTTCTTAACCTTCTTTTCTATGACGAACATGCCGAACACATAGAGGATAAGCATTGGTCCTGCTGCAAACCACATTGTAACACCACTACCATCAGGAGAAACAAGAGCACCAAATATTGCAATTATGATCACGGCATACTTTAGCTTGTGTCTCCAGAACTTGTACCCAACCATTCCAGAAACCGTAAACGCCCACATCACTATTGGAAGTTGATATGAAAGGCCGAATATAATCAGGAACTGAATTACAAAAGGAATGAATTTCCCGATATCAAAGAATGTACTGACTCCAATGGAATGTCCGTATCTGTATAAAAAGTCAAGTATGTAAGGTATAACCACGTAGTAAGAAAATAAGCAACCCGCTGCAAAGAGTGCTATGGCAGATGCCGTAAACCTTCTTACAATTGCCTTCTCGTGGGGATAGAGTCCAGGATTTATGAATGCAGCCAATTCCCTAACTATAATTGGCATGGCCAAAATGATCCCCAACATGGCTGCAACATTTATCTGAGTAGAGAAAGCTCCTAATGGTGTAATTTGTATAAGGTTAACGTTTTGAGGGAGTAGGTTATCTTTCAGAGCGAGAATTACCTGGATTGCCATATTGTTAAAGGGGTCTGGGTGTGGAAGTGGGATTTTGTAGCCATCAAAATTGAATATTCTGACGCTAAAAGTCATGCACAAAGCTGTAGCTAATCCCACAGCAATAGTTATTCTGAATACCCGGTTCCTGAGATCCTGCAGGTATTCCATAAACGTTCTTTCCCTGGACATTAACAATTCAGGATATGTAAGACATCTATATTATGTACCTAAGGATTAGGAATGAAAACTATGCTCTTGCTGTACTTTTTCCTCGCCTGTACTATATCGTTGTCTCTAAAGAGTGACATAGATATCTGCTTTCTTGTACAAGTCCTCTTACACAACAGCAGGGAATTCCAAAGCTGTGATTGATGTGAATGCTTTTATTAGTTGGTAAACATGATGATGATATCTGTGAGTTGTATCTCATCTAAGGAAAAAAAACGTCACGGTCCTACAAATCATACACGTGTTCACATCGCTCTAAAAAAATTTTTTTCTCGTATTGACTGGTCAAAAATGTCCCGTCCAACACAGTATGTTACTCTGACTGATGCACAAAACAGAGTTTTGTCAAAGGATCTCTATAGTCATGTAAACCTACCTCCATTTCTCAAGGTGGAAATGGATGGTTATGCGGTTAGATCGGATGATACCAGGGGAGCTTCGATAAAACATCCTACCTTGCTTGAGTTTATAGGTAGGCTAACGGCAGGTCAAAATACGCACCTCACAATTGAACCTGGAAAGACAGCAGCAGTAGCAACAGGTTCTAGGGTTCCTAAAGGTGCAAATGCAGTAGTAATGATGGAGGATGCGCATCTGCAGGATAACACAGTTCAGATCTTCAAACGAGTAGAATGCGGTGAAAATATCACTTTGAAGGGTCAAGATGTAAAGAATGGACAGATCCTGCTCAAGAAAGGAACATGGCTTACTTCACAAGATCTGGGTCTAATCGCTTCAATAGGTCTAGGTAAGGTTCCAGTCTACAAGAAGCCAGTGGTTGCGGTATTCTCTACTGGTGATGAACTTACCGAACCCGGATCTAAGCTCGATGATGCTTGTATATTCGAAAGCAACAGGTACATGATCTCAAGTATGGTAAGAGAATTTGGAGGAGAGGTAGTTGACCTTGGAATATGTAAAGATGATAGAGATGCTATACTCTACAGATTAAAAAAAGCGTTGAAGTTCGACATGGTGGTAGTCTCAGGTGGCGCATCAGTAGGCGAAAAAGACTATCTGCCTGATCTTATAAAGAAGTTGGGCAAACCGGGGCTTATTGTTCACAGGATAGCGATGAAACCGGGCTCTCCCACTGGTCTCGGCATAGTTAATTATAAACCAATAATTATTAGCCCAGGCTTTCCTGTATCTTCGTTTGTTGCATTTTACACGTTTGGACGACCATTGCTGTTACGGATACTAAAAACAGGAGGGCTGCCCGAATCTAAGTTAACTGCTAGAATGGCAGCTGACATAAATGAACACAAGTTTCGTAGGTTTGTCAGAGTAAATGTGGTAAAGCAGAATGGCTCTCATTGGGCTAAGCCTGTTAGTGTCTCGGACGCAGGTCTTCTTTCGACATTAACTAAGTCAAATGGCATAGTTATAATGGAAGATGGTAGCAGATTGATGAAGGGAGAAATAGTAGATGTGATTCTGTTGAGGAATGTCTACGGAGTATCTAACTAATTGTAGATAAGGAGGTCAGGTTGGCTTTGGAAAATAAACTAATGACAGATGGGTTTGGCCGAGTTGCTAGAAAATTGAGAATTTCTATTACAGATAGGTGCAACATGCGGTGTGTCTACTGCATGCCACGAAATAATACTGAATGGTTCGAAGAGGACAACGTCTTGAGTTATGATGAGATTCTTAGACTTACTACCGTCTTTGCTAGTCTTGGTATCAAAAAGATAAGGTTGACGGGAGGAGAGCCTACTGTCAGACCTAAGATAGAAAATTTGATTAGATCATTGTCAAAGGTAAACGGCATCGAGTCAATTAGCATGACAACAAATGGTCTTCTACTTTATGATAAGGCGAGACAACTGAAAGAGAATGGACTAGGGAGCTTAAATATTAGCCTTGATACCTTTAGGGCTGATAGATTCAAGTCTATGTGTGGCATAGACGGTCTTAATAAAGTTCTGGCGTCCATTCGAGCGGCGGATGATGCAGGACTCAAAATAAAAATAAATACCGTTGTTGTTAGAGGATGGAACGATGATGAAGTTGCAGATTTCGCAAGATTCGCCAGATTTACGGGGTATACCGTACGCTTCATCGAATTTATGCCACTGGACGGAGCAGGGATTTGGGAACCGGATCTCGTTTTTAGTAAGAGAGAGATGATAGAGAGAATAAACAAGAACGTCAAGGAGCTTGTGCCCCTACAAAACGAAATTTCAGAGCCTGCAATCCTTTACTCTTTTGTAGATGGGAAGGGTTCTGTAGGATTTATTCCATCTATGACGGAACCATTCTGTCAACATTGTGACAGAATAAGGATAACTTCTGAGGGTAGGTTTCTGACCTGCTTGTTTGAGAAGGCCGGTTATGACTTGAAGAGTTTGTTGCGAAACACAAGATCTGATGATGACATCAGAAGGTGCATTCTAGAATGTGTAAGGAAGAAACCTGAAGGTGTGATAAGTATCATAAGGGCCAGGGCATTAAAGCCAACGCTAAACTTTATGCATAGAATAGGCGGTTAAGATGGTTTGCTTTTCATATGTCATTTGAGCGTTGACTAATTGAAGTATTAAGCTTGAGTTTGTCACAAGAGTAATTTTGTAGGATCGCTCATATGCACGCTACAATGCGGACATGCTTGCTAGACGTCTCTAATCAGCGAAGAGTGTTATAACATCATAGGCAGAGATATCTTATATTAATGCACTGTTCGTCTAATTTACTACGAACAGAAAATTATCAAAATCACATGGCTAAGATACGAAATATGTTGTAATGTATTGCTTGGTTGGTAACTTGACAATCGACAAAAGTTTGAAGGAAAAGTTCTAAGGGAATTCTTGCTTGCTAGATGATAAGAAGATTTGTGATATGTATACTGGTACTAATTGTTGTGGCCTTGACAGCAGTAGAAGAATTCCATAATTGAAGGGCGTCTCTGCTCCGTTCATGGATATGCAGCAGAATGTCGTCGAGTTAGCCAACACGATATGCTCTAATAATAACAGCTTATTGTGACGAAATCCTTATTCTTGCACCGGTTAAGATACTACTGTTGCTGTAGCAAACCTATTTCCTACTTGCTCTACCTTAGCCCTAACCTTCTGTCCAGCTTTTCCATTTTTAACAAATACGACGAATCCTTGCACTCTCGCAATCCCGTCTCCTTGTCTGCTACTCTCGGTAATGTCTACTTCGTATTCCTTCCCCACTTCGACCGGTTTTGGAGCAGGGGAACCTCTGTTGAAGCTCCTACTTGCACTGCCGCTACCATAGCTTCTTCCGTATTCTCTTTTTTCAGCGGTTTCTCTTCGAGGAGGAGGGCTATCATTCTCATGTCCTGGGTGTGCTCTTATATGATGCCAGTAATCAGAACTAGTGATGGCATTTTTACAAATAGGACAGTTTGGATAACCGCATTTATGGTATCCTACGAAATGTGGATGAATGGTCAGGTTACACTTGTCGCATTTACTACTATTGGTACTCAAATATGCCTGAATACTTCTTGGTATTAACTACAATTAGGATGTATCGGATGCTGGAGAAGTGTGTCATTACTTCTATTAAGACCAAGTCAGATATTCAATTCAGATATTCAATATGGCGAGTATTGCATTCAAA
>DATDFS010000008.1:0-4007 GCA_036522495.1 Nitrososphaeraceae archaeon
GTAAGTTTTTGACCTAATTGCGACAAGATTTTGCTATCATTTCCAACTGCATTTTCAGCCGTCTTCATAATCATCTTCATAATCATAAATTATGGGGTTTTTGCTTAAAGGTGATAAACTCGACATATGGAGGATGGATCATGCCATGGATAGGAAACCGAGTATGTCTTTATACATATTATGTTATTAATAGAGTATATCAGTTCATTATTAAAATACAAAGTGCTATCATAATATTTCATTATATGGTTGTACATTGGGCTTACTCTTTTTGCTCGATAGTAGCCACGTAACCGCCGTCATTTTGTCGTCAAATGTCAATTTACGCTCATATTTACTGCTTGACTTTGACAAACAATTAGGAATAGCTGAGAGCTGATCTCTAACTTCGATAATATCCTCAAAATATTTATTCAAAACTGGAATCTCCATAGTCATAGGATACAATCCACCTTCTAGACAGTAGCATACTTCAACAAAATGTACTATATCAGTTTCGTCTATAGTTCCTTCTCTTCATGCAGTATGCATTCCTTCATAGAATATTTGACCCCGTGCCAAAGAACCAGACTTTATAGAATCAGTAGGCTGTGAGTGCTGGATCGCGCAAAACCGATTGATAGGTCAAGTTCCTCTCCAATTCGATCACTGCGTCAATCCTGTCGGGGTTGAACATGTTGTCTATCAGGCCAAGAAACTTTAGGTTGTATTAATTCCTCCCTTCAAACTTACTTATTTGTTATGGAGAGACAGTTGTTGTTGTTGTTGCATTAGCAGTAGTATCTTGATACTTGCTCAACTGTTTTTGTGTTGTTAACACCTATTCTGGAAAATTCCTTTACATTATCTCTTGCATTCTGAATAGATGTCTTGAATGCTTCCATATTTGCAAACATAGCATCATTTACTAATCTAGTTATCGCAATTGTATTGTCTGCAAAAGCGCTAACTAATCTTCCATAGTGTTAAGTAAGTTGTCCAATTTGATGTAACTATTCTATCTGTGGCACCAATGCTGATTGCACTGAATTGATAATTTCCCTTTGTGATTCTAGGTAGTTATCTGCCATCTGTATGGCTGCTTGAATAGTTTCTTGATACTCATTAACAATATGAGTAGAACATAGGATATCCTTCCTTGCTTCTTCAGGCTTACGAATTAAACTATGTAGAAGCACCCCCAACTAGACTGTTGACTATGAGTCTAATCCGGGATTCAAGCAGGAATCATTATGTGCATGAAGATTCATGGTATGGAAACGGATGGCATAATGAAAACGATGATAAAAACGATACTATGAATGTCTATTCAAATACCGCTACCTTTTGAATTGGTATGGAATGTAATGACAAAGCGCATCTGTAAAAGACGGGCTCATCTTTAGACGTCTCTCTCGTTGGTGATTGTATCTGACTAGTAACCTGCTGTACATTTGCATAATTGCAGCAATAAGTGTCTGAATCTGTTGATTTTGTTGATTTATGAATGTGGCTATCTGTTAAAAGGACTGCTAGGATCCATACTTTCTCCACCAGTACCAGAACCACCTAAAAGACCTCCGAATAATGAATTATGCATATCATGCATTTACTGCTCATTATAATTTTGTCCTATGGCCTTTGATAATATCCCGATAGTATTATCTTGCTCTCCCATTACGATCAACAATTTGCGTATATTCACAGTAATAGAATTGCCTATCTGTATATTGTTAAATTGAGTGTTAAATCTGGCTGTATTAGCAATGACATTTGGTGGTGTATTTGCATCCTGCACTGGTTTTATATTTTGAGCCTGTCTACTCATTAGATTCAAAGAGAGAAATAAACTATATGATTATAACCAAACTCAATAACAGAAATTTGTAGACCCGGAAACTCGACTTCATATGATAATCGTCATGACCAATAAATAACTACACCTTCAAATTTATATGAAAAAGATTAACAAAAGTGATTGCCAACAAAAGCGTGAATACATAGGAACAATAACGATTTATAATGCCTAATAAACTTGCTAAAGTGTTCCCATACAACATTTTGAGTAGTTATCTAGCTTCAAAGTAATAAGCCTAGCGTCCGTGTATATTGTAGTTTTTTTTAGAAACTATCATAGCCACCGCTGCCAGAGTCGAATGAATCAAAACCACTTGAATCAAAGGTATTACTATCATCATAATCTGATGTATCATTATTAGTGCTATTGTCGGAGTCTCCTGATGTTCCATTGTCATTTGAATTGGTATCAACATCACTATTATTACTACTGATATCCTGGTGCAATCCTCCACCATCTCCCATCATTGCACTTTCCATTGGATTCATCGCCGTTCCCATAAAAGACATCATAGATGTAAAAAACATCATATCCATAATACCAGAGAATAACATCATTGGCATCCACATTCGATTAGCATCCATATAACCTTGTAATTGATTATTATCACCACTTTCATAAGACTGCTGCATTTGTTGTTTTTGTTCTTCTAATTCCTGTTTCTTTGTATTAAGGAGTTTCATACCTATGGCAGTAATATCCATTTCGACCTTTTTCTTTCCAAAGATAAATCCTTTCTTTTGAATTTTAACTATTAATCTTTGAGTCAACAAGTCATTTAGAATTAATTGAACCTCTTCATTGTTCAATTTAGTAGCTGTAGCGATTTTTTCTACACTGTTGATATCTCTTGACACGGCATCAAGTACCATGAAGTGGTTAGGGCCTTTTTCGAATTTGCCATCAGCAGACATAGTAGTATTCTTGGGTTACTATGTATAGAAATCACAAATAAATCCTTATTGAAGGCACTAGGATTAAGGAAACAGTCTAGATGGAAACATATAGCATTCCTCCTTTGAAGCTGCGACTGCGATGGAGACCTTTTGGTATTGTAGTGGGAAACCATGTTATACGCGACAGCGGCGGGATATTGGCCCGTTAGAGCCTATCCCAAAACTATTCTCTTATAGACAATAATACAACAAGCTAAACAGACAAGTGCAAGATAGTTCTCTGATTTCTTTTCGTACCTTACTAATAACTTTCTGAATCTTGTGTTAAGAGTTTGTTCTTTCTACAACCCATCTCTTCGTTGCATATCCTATCTTTATCATTCTTTCTCCACACCTCTGACGAATATGTGGCACGTATCTTCTTTTGTAGCTTCTATTTCTATTTCTGGATAATCATATCCTTTATCAAGACACAAATTCTGGTTCTTCAAGGTCTTTCAACCACTATTCTATCCAGTGTTTCTGTTGCAGCCTTCATATCATGAGTATTGGCAGCTGTAATGACAACAGATAACGGAACCCCGATTGGTCTGTTAATATGTGGCGCTTTGTCCCTATCTTACCTCTGTCTGTAGGGTTTGGACCTATCCGTCAGGTCCCATCTAAAGGTGCCTTCACAGATAAGCTGTCAAGCGATTGCCAATTCCATCCAGTGCCACCAAGGTCATCATAGGCTTCCAAAAGTCTAATCTAACTCATAATCTTTGAAATGCCTTAGATACCGTCCACTCCCGGAATCTTCTATGACATGTAGATCCAGAACCATACTCTTTTGGCAGCATCTTCCATTGACAACCAGTTCTTAAAATGTATAAAATACCATCCAGAACTTTTCTAATTGGAATAACAGGATGTCCTATGGTCTTATTTGGTTTTTCCGATGGAAGCAGCAGCTTGATTCTCATCCCATAAACCATCCGGAATATTTCTAATAGTGAGAAGATATTTGATTCCGTCTATAAGGCACACCTATGGAAAGAGCTTCTCAAGCTATATGTGTAGCTGTCATTTTTGGGATAGGCTCTAAGTGGAATGATGAATTTGTATCTAATGAAGATGTGATTAGTAGCACGTCAAGATGACTCTTCAAAGCGGGGTTAAATGAAGAGCCTTAAATTCATTCATACTATTATATTAGGATGATGCTTTATGATATTCTAAGAAGATCAACTGTCGTATGACGGCATTGAATACATAATATGATAGACACATAT
>DATDFS010000009.1:0-3469 GCA_036522495.1 Nitrososphaeraceae archaeon
ATACGACTTACAGAATACCCGAATTCATACAAATCACCTAATTATACAAGTTCAGTACCTTGTATCGCTTCAAGTATCCTCAGTCGTCAGATTGAGTAAATCTATGTTATTCTGTATGCATATGCATATGATTAGCTGCTGTTGTTGTTGTTGTTGTCGGATGACTTTGTCGTTCTTCTGACGGCGGTAACAATGGTAATGATGATGATGATGATGATGTTATGCTAGGCGTATAATCAGTAATAATTTCATCTACCCATTCTTTTTTTAGACTAGTGTAAAGTTTCTCAGATTCCTCCAATAGCACAGATATGTAATCATGTGATGGGTACTGCTGCTGATGTTGTCCATAGGAATCAGAAGAATAATACTGGCCGCTACAATCTGCAGTTGAAGACGTGTTATTATGATAAATCAGAAAACTATATTTAGATGGGTCCTTTCTTACTGATTCAGTTAAAGACAAAAGGGCCAACTTTAACATCGTTTTCTTGTCTTATAAAATACTAATTACCTTTTCTTCAGCAGTATCTCTGATTTTAACATATCCTTGATCATTGTTTTGAAAGTTATCTACAAGGCCTTCTAGTCTTACCTTTTGCAATTGTATCTTGGTCAACTCCAGTCTTTCTTCTTTACATGATAACTGATACTGGTCTAGTGTTTTGCGCATAGTTGCTATCTGATCACTTATTTCCTGAAGAATTCTTGCTGAATTCTGTATCTCGGCTTCTATGGAGTCTAGGTCTCCCTTGCTTCTTTCGTATTTATGCTCAACTAATGGTAGATCATTATTAGCAATTTCAAGTACCCTGACAACTTGTTTCACACCCATCCTTGCAACCTTAGCCAAGGTATACAAATTTACAAAAGGACCAATGCCATCTTTAGTCTCTTCATAAATTTTATAAAGACTATAAAGTTGCCTTAGCTTCCAAGACTCGACATAAAACCTGGCTACTTCTGGCTCCCTTATGTTTAATGCAATAGCTACTTGTACTGGAGATTTGCCTTCGGAAAATAGTTTGTAGGCTTGTGTTGATTGTGACACTTTTTCTGCTTGCTCTTTGCTAGCCTCTTTCTCATCTTCAGCCTTATCCAGAATGACACCTATATCTCTAAATGACATTCTGGCCTCTTCAGCTATCTCCCGTGTACTTTTGCCTTGGTTGTAAAGGTCTAAAACAAATCTTTCTTTTTCTTCTCTAGTTAATACCATGATATACTTTAATAGATACACAATAAAAAGAAACTAAATGCTGCTACCATCTGTTACCATGATTATTACCTTGATTCCACCTGATACCATAAGGAAAAATCACGCTCAATGATGATAGCACAACAACAGCTAGCAGGGGTACCCTATAGTATATCTTCTACAACAAGTTCTTCTTTCTAACCTAATACAACTATTATTCGCTTTTTATATAAGATCCAATATTTGTAGATATGAAAGAACAACGCTATAAAAATCCAATACCGACTGTAGATACTATTATTCAAAAGGGTTCTCAAAAAAATTCTGCTAGTTAAAAGAAAAAAAGAGCCATTCAAAGGTCTTTTCGCTCTTCCTGGTGGATTTATAAATGAGGGGGAACGAGTAGAAGATGCAGCGAAACGAGAAGCTAAGGAGGAAACATCTTTGGATATAGAACTAGTTGATATCTTAGGTGTTTATTCAGAACCTAATAGAGATCCAAGAGGACATATCATGTCGACTGTCTTTGGAAAGATTTCTCCTAATAATAAAGTCGAAGCACTAGCACAAGATGACGCAGCTAAAATAGAATGGATAAATTTGGAAGAAGTGAATAATACTCACTTTGCATTCGATCATCAAAAAATTATATCGGATTATGAAAAGTGGAAACGGTCGGGTAGAACCTTTTGGTCTTCAAGAGCATCAATGCTACTTTGATCTGAACACATTTAGCATATGTTTTGTGTTCTACTAATGGTGCAGAGATTCTATAAACAGTATTGGAAATATTGGTAGATATGATAGTACTCGGTATTCGTATTTCCTTTGAAAGAACTATGCTTGTAGCTGAACGCTTTATACAAAAATTGGCTACAGAATATGGCAAACATCCTGTGCGTACCGACGGTGGTACTTGGTATCCGCAAGCCTGTAAATTCTTGGGATTGGACCATCATCTGCATTCGTCTTTTGAGAAAAGCATCATTGAACTAACAATCCAATACATAAAAGATAGAACTGAAAGTTTTGACGACTATTTTCCTTGTAGAAAAAATAAGTGTAGACTAGAACATGTGATGCATTGGCTGAATCTGTTTATAGATATACAGAGCCTAAAAATAACATCGAGATACATAATCAAACAATATTAATATAGAAATGATGAATCACAGATGCCGCTTTAACATACGTATTTGAGCCAAAGCCCATTGCAGCGTTTCTACTTGAACCCATAATCTATCTGTCTCAGCTCTCAGATTTGTCTTTTCCATTTTATCCTTTGTTGATCTGATTCTATCGCATATTATTTGTTCTATCGAGTTAGATGATGAGTCATTCATATATGCAGACCTCGTCAGCAAACGATTGAAGCTAAAAAATGTCATGTTTTTACTGATCACTAATAGTGTGATGAAGTAGATCCCCTCACTAATGGTTATGCCATTTAATAGCCAATTGTCCTAATTCATCAAGTAAATCGACATACCTGCGCATCTCTTCATCATACACATCAATGAAGCAGAGTGGTGATAATAGCGGCGGTCCTGGTGGCGGTCAGGGAATGATTTGATAGCTAAACTATTCTACTCCTTCATCCAGTTCTTCTTCTTCATCTGCTTCTGAAACATCCTCATCATCATTTTTTTCTTCTTTTTCAGTACTCATAAGTGGCCGACAAGCTGGTTGGAATATATTAAGATTATTAGTTTAGGTAATAGGAAGAACATTTCTTAATGGCAGCATAATTGTTACTGGTCTTGCAGCTAGTTATATTTCTGAAATCAAACATAGAAGTAAGCCTGAAAACTATACAATAGATTGTCTTTTTTGTTTTTGTTGTTGTCTGATAAAGTCAAGAAGAACGGCTCTATCTTTTGGACGAGTTTTCAACTAGTCGCACAATCTTATTTATATCGTTTTTTCTATATTTTATTATTGTCAGAAAATCTATAAGGACGGTTAAGAAACATATTATCTCCCGTATTCCAATCAGGTCTCATCTGCTGTTGGAGTGTTTGAAGATACATCATCAGATGTTCTTGCAACTCCTATAGTATCATATTAAAATATAACTCAACGCATAGGCTTGCTTTGGATGAATAGGAATCTTTTTGTATCTCCAATACCATACTATACTTTAAGCTGCTCTTTGTTTATTTGATGCCAGAAAATGTAGACTGAATTCATAAGAATTCTTAAGAGGAAGTACTTCCTCCTACCCTTCTAGCTTGACCTGTAGCCAAGGGTACTGATAATGTAATAGGTGCT
>DATDFS010000010.1:0-11099 GCA_036522495.1 Nitrososphaeraceae archaeon
CCAGGAATACCTTGGAACGAGGATCAGCACTGCTGGAGGCAGAAAAACATCTCTACGGTACATTATCTACCGTTTTTGTGATAAAACCTCTTGTTTTGATAGAGTAGAAATTATGCGCCAGAAGTGTCAAAACAGCGGCAGTATAATTGTATCTTTTTATGACAGGTCCGAGAAGATCTTTGTTATTTCCTTTTTAACATCTATTGGAATATTTGGATCCTCAATTATCTTGTGAAGATCTTTTCTATTGATACATAATCCCGTCTCTTTAATTTCATAAAACCATTTAATGTCAATTGGACTTATTACAAGAGTAGGTTTATTACAGCCTGTCATCGCACACCTGTTCAGGTCACCATTGCTGAAACATATGTGACCTACTGGACATTCATAAATCATTTGCCAGCTGACAAGATTGTTATTGTAATCTATATTTCTTTAATTCTAATGTTTCTAAATGATACTCTTGATTTGCTGTCATGGTTTTGGAGACCAATATAACCTTGTAATGATCTGTTGCCAACAAACTCCGTTACAATTTTGTTATTTAGAATAACAGTATATTTTTGACCTGTCACGTGAATTTCAAATACATTCCATCGACCTGCCTCTTTTGAAACAATCTGCTTTGAAGCGGCAGCAAAGCCATAAACTGCCCCTGTCTTGTGAATGGGATTTCCATCAGGCATTGCCAAATCATCTATTTGAATTTCATAGCCATTATTGACTGCAATCATTGGATCATTAGCTGGATAGGGAAAGCGTACAAAAACGCCTGAATTGTCAGCTTTGTGATGCACCTTCCAGTCTAACTCCAATATGAAATTATGATATATTTTCCCAGTATACCGTAACAGTCCCATTCCCCCTTCCGACTGCAAAGCTCCTTCCTCTTGCAGTACCAAAAACTTACCCCGTCCGGTCATCTGCCAATTCTTTAAATTATTACCATCAAAGATAACTGCAAAATTATTACTAGTATCAGACTGATTAACCATATGGATAATCATTATCGTGAAAAAATATAAGTTATAAGCATTCGATATTTTCCATGATGGATCTAACATCACAATTTTAAAGATAAGCACGCCTGGAAATACAAAATGAGTATCTGCAACAGCCTCATTTGTTGGCTTTTAGGCCCTGTACGGGACATCCCACTACTCTCATCACACATTTAACTATGACTAGCAGGTGCTGAAAGGCTTTTCGTAGTTTTTCTTTATTCTCATAACTCATCATCTCGGTTAGATTCAATTGACTGACTCAGTCTGAAACTACTACTAGGTTTAAACCTTATAGCTGTTATTATATGTATATTATGACAAAACTATCGCACTTAAACGATGAGATTGGCTCAGTATCCAGAGTTATAGATAGCATCGGCTGTGTAGAAACCATGCTATACAGTTAAAGCTTTGTAAGACTATAATACCAATGATTTATTGAAAGAATCAAAGTACGTTAGACTGGCTAATACAATACAATACAATGTTCCGTATTCTGAATAAGTCTGTCTAGGATAGATTTATGATCACAAGTACAAAGGTAATAATCATGATAATGTCGCATTAGATATGTTCTTAGTTTTTCCTAGATCCAAATCTTTATATCAATAAATACCGATTCTATGCTTATCGATAGAACAAACTATATCTGAGGGTCCTGGATAGATATCAACCCTCCTTTGACTCAAATATTCCAGCCGATTAGAATGTATATTAGGAAGATTTGAAACTATCAGTCAATTTCTTATGATAAAGACTCGTGCAGTCTTTGGTGTTACTAGCTGGAGTACTGCCGTTGAGCACAATTAGTCTAATATTTTTCATCTTCTTCTTATCATATACTGACTGAAGAAACTTGAAGCACGTAGGACATACTTCTTCTACCAAGTCATTGTATTTCTGTCTGATATGCTATTTATATTGTCAGTGTCTCTACGTAGGAATGTTCAGGATAGGAAATCAAGATAGACAAGATAGAGAAGGTAACATGTACTTTACAGCGCTCGATTATGTGAAGACAATGGTGGGATGGATAATCATAATCATGCCAACGCAATGGGTCAAGCGTTCAGATAAAATAAGTAACTTTTTTTATTAAATCTTAAATATTATCTCCATGCAGTTTTTTTGATTGTTATTGCTGCATAAAATATTAACCAACTATATACAAATGTTGTGATTAATGTAAACAATGGACGATATAACCACAGGCTACTGCCAGGGTGGCGTAACCTAAAGTCAACGCCATAAATCATTCCAGTAAAGAACACTCCTGAAAAATAGAGCAGTGTTGTTATGAAATCACCTGAAAGCGGAAGAAAGATTGCGGCCTTTAGAACAATAAGCGGACGCAAAAACTTTAGACTTATCTGTAAATAATATAATAGTGCAGAATATAAGGGGCGTCTCCAATATATTCCTCCTGTTGCAAATAGACTTCTGATGAAACTCTTTCTCCATCGAATTTGCTGTCTTATAAGTGTTGGAAGTGTCTCAGGTACCCCAACATTTACTTTAACACTTGGACTATACACTACTTTCCAGGCATATCGCATCTTATTATCAGTTTTAGTATCTTCATTGTCTGAATAGGACGATGATGTTGTAGTATCCAGACCGTTTTTGCAGTGCATAAGAACTGGGATATTATGCATAATATTACTAGCGCTGTCATCTGACTTTCTACTATCTTTGAATTCACAAGAAGGCTTTGTTCCAAGTATGTATGCCGTCAAACGTCGATCGGTCGCAAACTTGAAATTCTCCAATCCAAGAAATCTGTCATGGGCCCATTCATGGATGTATGGCTTTACAGCTTCCCTTCTAAAGAAGCTTAGAGATCCTGCACAACACGTAACTGAACCAAACGAGGTCTCCATTCCCTTAAGAATTCTACATGACGCATCGATGTATACGTCTTGCATCTTCAATAATGCGTTCCCCGTAATTGCACCCCGCACCCTGCCATGCCCTGTTATTGCCCCAATTTTTCTATCAGAGTTGAAGATTTTTACCGCTTTTTCCACTGCATCGCAAGCCATATCGCAGTCGCTATCCATAGAAACGAATATTTCGCCTTTGGCAATCTCACTTGCTGCTTCGATGGCCTGCTTCTTCCCTACACTTTTCGATAGGTGAATAATATTTAGACTTGGCTCCACTTTTTTCATCTCATCTAAGATTGCACCTGTGCCATCGGTACTTCCATCATTAACAACGATGATTTCTTTGTTTGGATAGGTTGAGTTAATGCACGATCCGACACAGTTTCTGATATTTCCTTCCTCATTTTTTACTGGCACGATTATCGAAACAAGAGGCTTGCTAATACCATAAGTAATGCCATTTGAAACATACATACTCTTGGCATAAATGTAGGGATCTTTGAATTTTGTATACGAGAAGAATAATATATTAAACAAGAGGAAACTTGTAAAAAAGCTGTATAGACCTACAGTAAAATCTACTACAAACAACAGCAAATAAAGCTTAACTGCAAGGATGGCACCAACGCCACCAAGAATCAAATACCTTACCAACCACCTTTTTTTATCAACTTCTCTGTAGCCTGTTGATGACTTTATGGTTTCTTGTACGATAGTCAAAACAACTCCCTAAAATAAAGGAATGATCGCTCTGGGTGAATGACTTTTGGCTTGGCCCTTATGACGATCATATCTGCTATTTGCCACGATTTGGATTATAAATTTTGTTATTAGAAACAATTGTGAATTTTTATATAGCATCACATCTAAAAAATATTCGAAAATCATGCAACAGGAACGTTGTCTGTGCTGATGCATGCCATATTTAGCTGTGAAGGTTGTATCGATAACATTTGATATGACATTGATAAACGGCATTTGGTTATAATAAAGGTAATCATAATGTGACAGGCGTCTTATTACTACTTAAATCTCTTTGTCTTTAAGCATAAATAACCATATAGTATGACTATATAAGCTGAACATACATGCATTCATCACGAATGATGTAGAGCAGATTAATCGTACGTTTTATAGGTGGATGTTTCAAATTATTAAGCGTGATATCCATTGGATACTCAATCTAGAGCACACATAGAACCTCACATCAAAGAAAGTAGTCATATAAGAGATTTGGTATTTGGGTTTGGGGATGGAGTCAACACATCCCTGGGAATTGTGTCTGGTGTCGGTGGTGCCGCAGTTGCCGCTGATATTGTTATCCTCGCTGCCTTAATTGGAATGTTTACAGGTGCTAAAGCAATGGCAGTTCAGAATTACCTCGCAGTAAAGTCTCAAAGGGAGATATTAGAATCAGAGATAAAACGTGAGGAATTTGAGATAGAGAATCTTCCAGATAAGGAAAGACAGGAAATTGAGGACGTCTACATAGCCAAAGGATTTACAGGTGACGACCTAAGAAGAGTAGTTAACAAGATAACATCAGACAAAAACGTTTGGCTCAAGACAATGCTAACTGAAGAATTGGGATTAAATCTAGAAATTGTAGGGAGCCCACTAAAAGGTGCGTTAGTTATGTTTGGGGCGTTTCTTCTGGGCGGTATTCTTCCAATTCTACCTTACTTTGTTGTTAAAGCTGGATTTATATCTTCTAGTACAGCTATTGGAATAGCGATAGGACTGAGCATAACATCTTCATTTATAGTAGGTGCAATGAAATCGCGTATGGCAAAGAAAAACTGGGTTAGAGGTGGAATTGAAATGGCAGGCCTTGGTACTGGTGTAGCGCTTGTGGGGTATGGAATAGGATCTGAATTGAATAAAATTGGCATCGTAAATGTTCGAGGCGGATGATCCGTAAATGTCCCCCCTCCAATCTTTTTCCAACGAACATGTTTCATTGTATTTGCTGGTTCTATAAACTTGAATACTTTTGGTTAACTTTGAGTTTATCAGCAATCTCATTGTGATTCTGCTGTTCATCTCTAAGAGCTTGATATACATTCCTTAATGTGTCGAAAAGCATCTCTTAAGACACCCTTTTCCTAATCGATTTTCCATGCTCAATGATATAAAGGACTGATGCAACATTCGTGAACAAATTGGAATTTATCTCGTGCATTTATTACTGCAGAATACTCTGCTTTACCAAATTGTGTTGCAATAGCGCATAGCATTGCCTATATCTCTGCTAGAACATGTCATGCCATCACTGCTGCTACCAGTTCATTGCTATAACTTTTAGTTCAGACATGCTGCAATAATCATATCTTGTAAATTATGATACTATACGCTGTATGAGCGTTAAGACTGACTATCGTTTATTATACACAGGCTATAATGACCATTAATAGATACTCTATCAAACTATGATAATAACCGAATTCTTTGAACCGAGCAGGAGTGCTACCCTCACAATTAACGGAAAAAGAGTCATCGTCCAAGGTTAGGCTTGAGGTTCAATCTACCATAATCAAATGTATCAGCTAAATTGCTTTAGAAGGCAGGCATATTAGGCTAGCCCAGATCTCTGGACATATTTCTTCTAATGTATAGATCTGAGTCGTAAAATGTTCATTCCGCTGGTGGGGACTAGAAGCCAACATAATCCAGACCGGATTACTTTACATTCTTTACACATCTGTCACAATATCTTTCAATAAGAATGACACTATCATCTATCCTAAACAATGCTTCCTGTGTGGCCGGGTCACCACAGTGCGCACAAAATTTTGCCTTCCCTCCTGGCTCAGTTAAGGGTCTTATGATTGTCAATACTTTTTTCATCTTATGTTCGCCTGCAGAAGATTAGACATTAGTTCATAGAGGGTCAAGTCTATCTCTGTTATAAGAATAGCTATACTCCACATAAGATTACTACACAAACGTATCATATTAATTATGGCTCGTTCCATTGTCACTTGTTCTGCTTATAAGTACGCTACCTTTTACTATTTGTCGGTCAATGACACAGTTAATGTAGTATGAGCATAACGTACATGTATACAGGACGCAGGACAAATAGCACGACAAAGTAATGCTCTTCTATCTTATAGTTTATCAAATACTAATAGTGCTTTAAAGAATAAGAAAGAAAAATAGGGAATTAGCTGACGCTAGGCTCATAAACAAGGAACACTTCAATCCATTCGAAGGGTTCGTTCATATCAATAGCTATACTCATTACATTCTAGTGGAGCTTTCTTAGTTCTAGATGCTTGACTTACTCATGTGATCTTGCAATCAGTGTTCCCAAGCTGATTTAACAGACTGCTGAGCAATGCTTTTACCATCCCCCAAGTCCCTCGTAGTCGAGTTTTTATATAGGTTCCTGGCTTTTATTCGAGCCTTGAGATGCCGATATCTGAGACTGCGGCCGGAATTACTGAAGTCTTGTATGGTGGTGAGAATACAGCAAATAGATTACTGCATGTCTTCTCTAGAGCGATGAAAAGCTGGGACGCATGCGGAGATTCGACATCACCTTCTGTTTGTATGGGCTATGAACCTATAAAGAAGGCGTATTTGGAATTAACTAAAAGACAGATAAAGATACGATTCATTACTGAAATTAATAGATCCAACTTATCCTACTGCAAAGAGCTCATGAAAATTTCTGAGTTACGTCACCTGGATGGTGTCAAGGGTAACTTTGGCATTTGTGATAAGGAAGAATATTTGGCTGCGCCAACTATAATGGAAACGCAACCGGCGCCACAGCTCATTTATAGTAATATAAAAGAAGTCATAGAACAACAGCAATATGTCTTTGATAGTTTTTGGAGCAAATCGATATCCTCTGAGCAGAAAATAAGAGAAATAGAAGAAGGAGTTGTTTTAGGCAATACAGAACTTGTTTTAGTTCCATTAAGAATACAAGAATTATTCATTGATTTAGTAAAATCAGCTAAACAAGAAATACTATTAATACTTCCTACTACTAACGCATTTCTTCGTGAATATAAATTAGGCATAATCCAATCATTGAAGCAAGAATCAGTATCAGAACATAATATAAATGTCAGAATTCTGACCCCAACTAACAACACCATTGAAGAAATGCTAAAGAATATAACGTCAACAACAACAGTAGACGAACAAAAAAAAGAAAATGAAAACTTTGTTATTCGACGTATTGATCTGGCAAATGAAATTGCAGTCAGTACAGTCACAATAGCAGTAGCTGATAGAAAAATTTCCTTAGTAATAGAAAAAAAAGATGATAGTAAGGAATATTTTATCGATGCAGTAGGATTGGCAACCTATTCTACAAGTAAACCAACTGTATCATCATATGTTTCAATATTTGAGAACCTTTGGGCTCAAACTGAATTATATCATCAACTTAAAGTATCAAATCAACAAATTGCATTAGCAAATGAACAGCTAAAAATACATGACAGAATGCAAAAAGAGTTTATCAATGTAGCAGCTCATGAACTAAAGACACCTACACAAGGTATTTTGGGATTTAGCGATTTATTGAGACGATATCCAGAAAAGAGAGAAGAGATAACAGAAGCAATATGCAGAAATGCCACGAGACTTCAAAGGCTAATAAATGATATACTAGATGTCACAAAAATTGAAAGCCAGAATTTAAGACTAAACAAAGAACAGTTGAATTTAAATACTTTGATATCAAGTGTAGTTGAAGATCATGGGGAGAAAGTTAACGAAGTTGGCAAGTCTACTCTCAAGATACTAGTATCGTTTGAACAAGGAACCCACAACAACAATAACCCGATTTTCGTAGAAGCAGACAAATTTAGATTGACTCAAGTTATTTCTAACCTTCTAAATAATGCGATAAAATTTACACCAGAAGGGCACATAACCATTAGTACAGAAAAGACAGATAGCGAGGCTATCGTTAGGGTGAAGGACTCGGGTAGTGGAATAGATCCTGAAATATATCCAAGGTTATTTTCAAAATTTGCCTCAAAATCTTATCAAGGAACAGGACTTGGGCTATTTATTTCTAAAAGCATAGTAGAGGCACATGGAGGTAAAATATGGGTAGAAAATAATAAAAATGAGAATGGTGTTACTTTTATTTTTACACTTCCTTTAAAGTAAATAAACAAGCCAATCAGGATAGATCTCAAGCAATGACGAACGAGCAAAAAAGAAGAATCTTAGTTGTAGATGACGAACCGGATATGACCTTACTTTTTAAAATGGCTTTGGAGTCTGACGGCTCGTTCACTGTTTCTACATTTAACGATCCTTTAATAGCATTATCAAATTTCAAAGCAGGGTTATATGATCTGATCATACTTGACATCAAGATGCCAAAGATGGATGGTTTTGACTTGTACCAAGAAATAAAAAAAATAGATAGCCAAGTAAAGATTTGCTTTTTAACTGCTAGTGAAATGTATTATGAGGAATTTAGAAAAGAAGCATATTGTTCTTTAGATAGGGATATGTTTCTTAGAAAACCAATTGAAAATGAGGATCTGTTGGAGAAAATAAATATGATATTTAGGTCTAATTGATCAATCGTCTTTACATGAATCTAAAGAATAGATGTAACCAACATTATCATCTCCTATCTGACGATTATAATGACGCTCTCGCTCGATATAGGGCCAGCTTGATCTCACAAAACGATCTACTGTATTTTTGATTTAAGAAGATTTAAGAGATGTCAATTTCTGTTGGTTCGTTGTTAGATTTCCATATTAACTCGTTCCCCTTATCTAAAAAACCCCAAAAGCCTTCGCATTGTACTCATAGTCTGATTTTGCTATTCTTGGATATCTATCGAAATTGCTACTTTCCAAATCATTATCAAAATTTTGCCTTCCTATTCTATTATGAACACTATCCTGACCGTGTACTACAATATTCTTCTGGTCTGACGATAAGTCTTTTCGCATGTTGTCTATCATCCAATTGATCGGAGGCGGTGGAGTTGGAATCAACTAAACCATTGTTGAAAATTTTGAAATATATAAACCAAGAGTACACCGAAACGAAATATGTAAATATTTAATGCAGCCCGCTCCCAACGCGCATGACAACACTTCTCATGCAACGGCTCATGAACGAACCCTGTTTTGCGGCAGAACATCAGTAATAAGAAATTTTAAATATCTCTAGCGATATTACTAGTGATATGCAGTTACAAAGAAAGATAAGAAGTATAATTCACAGATATAATGACAAGAGGTTTGCCGTACAACTTTTAAAATGGATGATAATATGCATTGGAATAGCAGTTGTGGCTGCTTTAGTATTACCGGGGATCATATTTCTAGCAGCATTGACAGGTATATTAATTTTAATTAGACACATGGATAAAAGGAGGAAGAGGAAGAAGATACCGATGATGAATGATAATAAAATAGCTGACGTTTTCGACATATTATCCCCAATCTGGCTCGCGGTATTTCGCAGCAATTCAATCGATGAGAGTTATTATTACTGCGTGGATTGTGGAACAAAGCATAAAGAAGCTGCATGTCCCTCGTGTGGTTCAAAGTTTAAGAAAACAGTTGAATCTTAAGTCACCTATGTCGAAATTATATATGCTGGTTCCAGTATTGCCTCAATGTGATCTATTTATCTCCTAGCGCTAAGATGGAGGAACGGTTCCAAAGGAATCAGTATAATATTGGTTAGTAATACTGGATTGAACATAATAGATTATCGCCAGTTTGCGGCCTTGATGTTATATCAAACGTTGAGATTTGAACTACACTATTCAGAGTGCCTACTATTTAGAGATAATACCTAAGATAGCTGGCCTAAGAACGCCTAATAATCCCACACTATACATCCCTTACCTCGAAAATCTCCTATTGTTAATTCCTACTAAACTATTTTGATCGGCTCTTGAATGGGAGAAAAGAAATAGAAGCAATATATTTGAATAAAACATATAACGCGTTTCATAGAGAGCATCTCATTAGATAGGAATATTAGGAGACAGATAACGTGAAGAATATAACAATAAAAGAGTAATTAAACCATGGTTTCAATAAAAAGAGCTATTATTTTTGGTGCTATTCCAGCAGTCGTTGTAGTAATAGTATTAATCTCAGCTGCATTTTACACCAAGCAAGTTTATACTGAAATAGATATCCAAGCGCCCAAACAACATATATGGAAGGTTATAACAAATGTCTCAGACTTTCATAGATGGAATCCTTTTATGAATCAGGCAGTAGGAGAAATAAGAATAGGGGCTCCAGTGAACATACATTTGCAACCACCAAATGCGAATGGAATGAATATTGATGTTGTTATAACTAAAATTGACCCAAATAATGAATTACGTTGGCTTGGAAGAGTTGATGGGATACCTGGGCTATTTGATGGCGAACATATCTTTACCATAGAATCTGTGACAAATAATAATAATCGTGCACATTTTATTCAGAGGGAAGTCTTCAAAGGCATACTTGTTCCGTTCTTTGCATACCAGTTAGATACAAACTATACACCTGGTTTTAATGCAATGAACCATGCTTTGAAAACAGAAGCAGAACGGGCTTCGAGCTGATATTGCAGCCTGGAGAGCACCTAATGTTGGCTTTGCCCTGTCAGTTCTTACCTGTATGAGAATTCCTAAACCGTCATAATTGAAATAGACTGTAAATGATACACGTTTTGAGTGTAATGGTTGCCTTGAAAATCTAAAAGATAATTGAACTCAGACGAGGGAAGGTCAAATGGGCTAGAGCCAAGAAATCTCGATGGTTGAAAGATCAATATTTGAGATCTTCTAAATATTTAAAAAGAGGAAGGGTTGCTATCATCACCACTAAATTCAACTGTATCAACTGTAGGAGCTGCAACAGAAAAAGAAATATTAAATATGATGAAGGAAGATCGCAAGAAACTGCAAGAAGGGCTTGCTAATGAGATCAATGAGGTTGTATGACAAGATATTATTTTTCATATTCCCATTCATCTCAAAAATCTTTTTCAAGAAAATCTGTCAAAGCCAATTATGACCTACGTGCTTGGGAATTGAACCTATATAAAACAGGATCACTTAGATCATCGCATTAACACTTGCCAATAGCAGCTCCTATTCTGTTTTCTAAAACATAATACACTAAATGACTGGGTTCTTGGTCTCTCCAATATGAGTGAATAGCAGCTTGAAGATGATATTATCTCCTCCATGTTA
>DATDFS010000011.1:0-10526 GCA_036522495.1 Nitrososphaeraceae archaeon
GTCAACATACATGAAGTTTCTTAATATCAAAGAAAGATCCAGCACCGATGTTATTTCCTATAACTAAAGAAGTCGAACAGCACTAATCGACTACATACATTGTATATCTAAGGGATACAAAAAAGATAACATATGCTACTCGCAATATCTACCTTGCTGCAATTTTCACATTTTATGCAATGAACAACAGTACTCTGAACAAAAAGAAAATCTACAGATATTTAAGGGAGCAGACATGGATACATCGAGACCGGCCCTATGCCACAGAAGAGATTCATAGGCTTTTGCATGGCAGAGATCTCCTACTGCGTAGTATAGTGCTGCTGCTTTCAAGTTGCGGATGTCGTCGGGCAAGAAGTTACAACTACTACTATAGACATCAACAGACATCAACACACTTGCGTATAATCATGTCCCAATTATATGCAACCTGCAATGACAAGGGGAAACGAGATGGTATGTCTACAGAATGAAATTCAGCAATTAGAATGATATGTGTAAAGTCAATAAATCAACAAGAAAATCACAATGAAAGATCTGGTTGAAGAAGGCGATTACTTCAAATCAACTCATCTAGGATTTAGATAACAGAGTATAACGTTCAAATCGTAGATCAGAAGAAGTAAGATATTGAAGAATAGTAGGATTCTCTTACTCATTCTGACATCTATGATTTATTCAGCTACAATACTAACAGCCTTAGATGGGACTTCTCATAGTATGCCAGCAAAAAATAACAACAATAAAACTGCTGTTTATGGAGCAGGTAATGACAATAACAAGGTAATACTTTTTAAGCAGATGGCAAAACAGTTCTTCGTTTTTTCAAGTCAGCAAAAAACTTTTGATGCCTCGGCTCAAGGTTTCCGTCAAATCGATGCTCTCATTGCAAATAATTCAAATGGAACAAATACTGCCACTATCTTGAGTTTCTTCAGGGGAGGTGATAAGCAAGAACAAGAATTTTCAAAACAGTCAAAATCGTTGCCTTCCATCACTGATTATAATGTTATCAGCAGCAATACTGATAGAAAGCAAAGAATGTTTGTGCGTTTGTACGATCCAACTAATGGATCATCATCATTCTCACCCTTATTGATATTTTTGCATGGAGGAGGAGGGATTTCTGGAGATGCCAGGGGAGCATATGATTCAGTTGGCAAATACTTGGCCAACGTTTCCGGATTTAAGGTTGCTTCGATAAACTATGGATTAGCACCAGAACATCCATTTCCAGACGGGCTCAATGATGTCGTCTCTACAATTCGCTGGATCGCAAACAACTGCAAAGGATTAGGCATTGATTGTCATAGAATGGCTCTTGGCGGAGCTTCTGCAGGAGCAAGGCTGGCATTATCTGCAGCTGTTGTTTTGAGAGACTCAGGACAAGGAGATCTTGTACGGACGATTTATCTTTTGTATGGTCATTATTCACCCACTACAGGTTCAGAATCCTATGATTTGTTTGGTAATGGAGGCTTTGGAGAGACAACTCTAGATATCAAGTTTTTCATGAGTCAAACATTCCAAAAGACGCAAGACTACAGGAATCCTTTAGCCTTTCCTATTTTTGCTAATCTGACAGGACTGCCACCAGTTTACATTGTAGCTGCAGCGCTTGATCCACTGAAAGATGATAGTATAAACTTGGCAAACTTGTTAGAAAAGTCAGGTCAGGAGTATTATTTGAATATTTGGCCAGGGGTAGGTCATGGAGTATTAAATATTCTTTCTAGCGTTCCTGAGGCTAAAATATATGTTGATTCAATGATCATCTACCTGAGGGGTGTTTTGACAAAGAACTGAATATTTTATGCCTGTCGCATAAGAATTTGTGACGGTAATTAGTTAATAATCTTTTTTTCAGATGGATGAACAGCTGCTGAAAGTGCAAATTGTTCAAGGCCATATACAGCCAGCAAAGCTTTAACATCAGTTCTGTTTCGACTTTAATTTCTGAATCTATTATGATAGCAGTATTGGTTAAAGGATAGGCTTCTTTGTACCGTCTGAAAGCATAGGATTTTGTCTGTCTCAGCAAACTATGAAAATCCCATCGTTTTTATATACGCGCTCGAATTATTAGGCGGTGTTTAATGAAAATCTCTTTTATTAAGTCATGAGACCTTATGAAGGCTTATGGAAATAATAGAAGAATAAATCATGATAAAACTTTTCGCTGTTCTATTTTGTTGTCTTGAATGAGTCAGCCATTTTTTTGCATGTGGCAGTAAATGTAATACCTCTCCTGCTTTCCCTGTATGTAATGTATGTGAGCTTGTACCGCTACTGCGGCACTTTATGATCAAATCCAGTCAAAAGGTTGTCAAAGGGTTCAAGACTGGAGGATATTAGCAAGGTGAGATAGCGATCATAAGAATAACAACAAAGGAACTCATAAATAGTTTTTATGTATCGTATCATCAATTTGAGAAAAGATTTTTGTCTTCGTCTGAAGAGTAGAACCAAGATTGTCGCACCAATATTGGCTTTGTTTTTGGTTTTAACCATCAGTAGTGTGACACTACCATTTCAACCACTAAACGCACAGAACATTACAGTAAAAGTACAAAATGCCACTAATAGTGATCATGTTAGTGGTAGTGTAATTAGTACTCTTGCAAAGCCAGGGTTTGGCAATAAGTATGATGTAGCATTGAAGGGAAATACTGTTCCTATCAATTATAATGTAATAGGCGGTACATTAGTCGGAATGTTAGCAGATCCTGCTAAGCATAGCTTGGATCTCGCGGTTAGTCCAGGACCAAACGGAGGAGCAGTTGAGATTGAGTTGCCTAGACATACAATAGATTCCAAAAATGCCGCTGGTAATGATATGCCATTCGTTGTAAAGATGGATGGTAGTAGGGTAAGTGGCGAGCCAACTGGAATATGTATTGGAAATTGTCCTAATATCTTCAACAGTTTTAAAGAAACTCAAAATACAAATACTGACAGAGTATTGACTATAGTTTTTGGGCCAGAGAGTAGATTCGTAGAAATCATCGGCAACACAGGTGTATGATGATACCCAGATAGACACTTTTAAGGACTAACGGCCATGGATGCGATGAGCATCTAGCAACCACTTTATCTTTTATTTAGTTTTAATCTATGAGTAGCCAAGTCATTGATTTTCATGAAACTATAACCATCGTCAAAATAGTCCACAAGTTTAATTGGTGTTTGGTCCCGTTAGCAGTAGTAGTTTCTAGAGGTACCGTAAAATTTCCAACGATATCGCTAAAAACAGGATTCTTACTTGCATTCATTTCTGATACTGACAGCAAGTCATCATGATTGCAGCCCAACACCTTTTCAGTATAAAGTGTGGTGGTGGTGTTCTAACCATTTGTAAGTACAATATGTCACAGATATTCTGAGATACTGCTACCGTATTAATGACATGGGAATCCTGCTGCGTGTCTTAAATCATGATTAAATTCATGTATCATCATTAATTGATTGTGGTTTAGATGAATTCCCATTGGAACAAACAGGGCCTGTGTCAACTGTCCTTGGTCATACCCTACTACAAACATTCCAAATGCTAAAATTCCAAGTAATACTCCGACTGATATCTTTGGCACATTGCTACTTTCCTTTGTAATCTGTTTAATAATGACAGACATTACATCCTATTCATAAAATAGTATTATATAAAGCATAGGTTGGTTTATCCAACAGAAGTAAGGGTTTATCAATGCACTTCATTACTATGACACATAGAATTAAATGCTAAATCTTACACAAATATCTTTGAATTCTGAAGGGGATGAAACACAGACATGGTGCACACATATGTTAAAGCATTAACAAAGATTGCAAGCAGATATGCTCCCAGCAGATCTCTTTCTTTTAACCTTGTTCACCTTTTCAAGGCATTGCAACTTATGGAAGAAAAAGAACACGTAAGCAGATCTTTATTATGTAACGAATTATCACTTGGTGAAGGTGTTGTCAGAACATTGCTAAAACATCTGAAAATGCAAGGTCTGATAAAGTCTACAAAGAGCGGTACAAGGTTGACAGAAAAGGGAATGACAATACTTTCAGGACTAGTTTCCTCAATTCCCGCTGAGACACGTATACCAAAATCCTCAGTTGCTGTAGGTAAATTCAATTATGTAGTTTTGCTCAAACAATACGGGTTTGCTGCTATTAGATCAGGAATAGAACAGAGGGATGCTGCAATTAAGATGGGAGCATCAGGTGCTACGACTTTGCTATTTAAAGAAAATAAATTTGTAATACCTGGTACAAATTATAATTCTCTTACAAAAGAGCCACGTATAGCCAAACTATTAATTGAAAAACTAAACCCTGAAGATGGGGATGTTATTATAATAGGCAGCGCTCTCGAGGATATAAGAACAGCTGAACTTGCTGCAAAGAATGCTGCACTTTTAACTATAGTAAATCATGACGAACATGCTCAATAGATAATTATTAGGTTAGGAAATGATAGAAATGTCTGGAACTATTGCTAACTATGTAAAATTTCAAAAATACTCATTTTTGAATGTGATTCTCACACTAGAGAATCAGATATTAAAATAAATATTAGGCTCACCTAATCAGAGACACCTAACAAGAAGAATCTGGAAAGTTTGGCATAGCATCCAATACACAGCGCTCAGCCGTACAAGTCAGAACTAACCAACAATATCCTACTCAGTGGGTCAACTGAAACTTATGCGTTCTTCTACTGAATAGGGTTCATACTAATTAGAACAAAAGTCTAAGCAAAAACAACTTAAATATTAGGTCAAACTAATTAGGTGGCACTAATTGTTGATAGAGAATAGCATCATTAACTCTGATGATGAAGCTATAGAGATGCTACGAGAGATTGCAGATAAGACTACTTATAGGATAATAATATCTATAATACATTCACCAAAAACTGCAGCCCAAATATGTGCTGAAAATAAACTTCCTCTAAGTTCTACGTATAAGAGGATTCGAAAATTACAAGAGGAAGGACTGATAACGATTGAAAAAATCAATATCGATAGCAAAGGGAAAAAAGTAGTTCTTTATAGGAGCAAAATAAAATCATTGGTATTTAATTTAAAAGCGAATATGATATCATTACGATTTAATAAAAATGATGAGATGATTAGACATACTTGCCATCTTGATAATGATGCTATGATGTTATGATATTGTAATATTATTTTTGAATACTCTAATTTGATTAGGGATCTAAATATGAGCCAACAATAACTAAAACATGATTCAAAACGTGTTAACCATGTATTGATGGAAAATTAATTGTCTCAATGTTTTTCTAAAACTTCATTTTTGGAAATAAAAAATTAGGTAAAGTTAATAGTCATTATGGGTGATAACTACTCGTACATATTTGGAGGCCATATCTACTAAAAGATCGAACATCGACAAAGATGATTACAAAGAACAGGAGGAACTTTACATTGGTACGGCTGAATCTGAGCACATAGAGATGTATCTGAAAGCAATATGGTATATGCATGAAAGAGGACAGGAAATAAAGATCAGTTCTATTGCCAAACTTCTCAACGTTACACAGCCCTCCGTTGTACAAATGCTCCATAAGCTAAATAACGATAATCTGGTCAACTATAAGAAAGGTAATGTAGTAGGGATGACGGCAAAAGGTGAAAGGGTTGGAAAACAAATGATTAGGAATACACGACTGCTTGAAGTAATGATGAGAGATTCGTTAAAAATAGAGATTGATGAGGAAATGGTCTGTGGCATTGAACACCATATGAAAACCATATTTACAGATGCTTTATGTACTTTATTAAAACACCCAAGGAAATGTCCCCATGGTCATAGCATCCCTATGGGAAAGTGTTGCAATAGATAGCATATTAGAAGAAGCTATGTTGGTCGTTATAGAGATTCATATTTCTTAATTAATATATGAAAGTATAGCAAAAAAGAATTCACAATTCGGCTCGACAAAAAACAACATAAATTTTCTTCAATTCTGAGAAAGGAAGTTAGGTTAAATTCCATCTTCCCTAGGCAGTTCGATCATCAAGTCGTGGACTGGGGTAGTTGATTTCATGGAAAAGCATGTACAATGGAGAAATGATACCTATGATATCGCTTTAAACATTTAAAGCTGAAAAATACTTTTTGTTGATAACAATAGAAAGATGCCAGAATACCGACACATTGATTTTCAAGCAATTGTCAAAAGTCTGCGTAATATTGGTTATAATTAGTATATCAGCTTTAAGCCTAATTTGACATGTAAAGGATATGAATCCGTCACAAAAGGTGATTTCGACTTTATCAAGTCTATATAGACAGAATAGAACAAAACTATGCTTATCACGATTCTAAAATTGTTGCTTTTGTTTCCATTTTCTCGATTTATAAACGATCGAAGTATTTCAATTACTTCGGATGCGATCCTGTCAATAAAAATCGAGATAATAGGAAAAACGGTCACGTTTTTAATTTTTGTTCTTATTTTAGCTTATTTTAGCTATAGTATAATCATCTATACAGCATTTCATTTCATCACAGTAGGCTTTCTTTAGTAAATTAACTAGTGATGGTACATTCTCACCAAGAATCTTTTCTCTGTTCTATCCATGGATATCAACATTGAATGCGAATTCCATTTATTCTAAGTATCAGACAATTCTCATTTCAGATAATTACCAATATACTCTTGTCTTGTCACTTTAATGTATCGTTGTCAATGATGAAGACAAGGAAGAAGATGAAGAAGAAGAAGAAAAAGAAGCTGATGATGGAACTATTCTGTATATGGCTCCGCCAGTATGTGATAAGATGTATATATAACCATCTGGCCCTACTTGCAAATCTGTAATAGCACCAAATCCAGATGCAAACCATGGTATGAAGGTTTCATCTGCGTTATTTGCTATTTTATCAGCAAGCGGACCACTTAGGAGTAAGCCATCTCTTTGTTTGTTTAATTTAAAGTGGTATATATTTCCGAAGATTACATCGGCTACAAACATATCATTTTCATATTGTTTTCCTAGTTTAGAAGAATTAAGAAATTTGAGGGCGGTAGGACCAATTGTGTGTTCCCATGTGAATTGAGGTGGATGGTAGATTCCTCTTCCTCCAAAGTCCACCAAATTATTAGGATGTATAGGAGCTACAGGACCTTGAGTATCTCCAATCTGTCGTAACCATATACCCTGTACTTGCCTCCATCCGCTATTAAATCCCGGATTGACTAGGTTAATCTCATCACCATAGTCCGGACCATTTTCCGTATTCCATAGTTTTTTAGTTATAGGATCAAAATCAATACCAAAGCTATTCCTGATGCCGTAAGCATAATAAACATTAGCTGGATAGGTGGCATTGCCAAACAGAGGAGGTTCTACAGGTTGACCATCCTGTGTTACTCTTAGAATTCCACCTGTACCATCAAGTCCTTTTCCTCTATCAAGTCCTATTCCCTTCTGTACGTTTTCAGCTTTACCTAAATGAGCTCCAACATCTCCTATACTAACATATACATTGTTGTCAGGGCCAATCAATATTCTGCCACCATTATGATCTGTTTCATTAACCTTATACGTTGTAGCAGGAAGGTCTAACAACAATTTGGGATTTATTAGCTTGTTACTATGATTATCAAATTCATATCTGTAAAGTCTGTTACCTAGTGGTTGTACTGGCAAACCTCCACCTTTAGGATGATCGTCACCATTTTTTCCCCCACCAGACTGTGTATAATATAAGAAAACGTAAGTAGTGGGAGTCGAGTTAGGGGCGGTTTTGGATTCTTCACCTCCCATCTCATTTCCTTCTTCTGTATTGAAGGGAATGAACGGAAAGGCTGCTGCCGCTGCATTAGAAGTATTAGTGGTGAAATTAGCGGCAGAATGTCTTGCAATAGCAATTCCTAACATACCTCTTTCAATTTTGCTTGCAACAGGCAGCTTTAGAACAGGTTTCGGCAGCATATGTCCATTTACAATTCTCTGTACTGCACCTCCATTTTTCTCCAAAACCAAAATATCATTTGGACCTAAAAACGCCATACTTGTTGGAGATTCAAGATCTCCTTTGAAGACAATCTCTATCTTGAGATTAGAGTTATTCACCATAATCTTTGGTCCTTCATCGTGCTGAACGGCTATAGCATGTTCTTTAGCATATGCATATTGTGGAGAAATGGTAAAAAGATTATGAAAAGAAGATTCTCGGCCTCCCTTTGCTGCTTCCCCTAGCGCTCTTTTCTTTCCAATAGTATTACTATCATTACTATTGCTGCTGTTCCTGACACCTGCGTCACCATTATTATTATCTTGTGCAAAGAATAACGATGATGATGATAGCGGTGATAAATTATTCAGTATCAAAAATAAAAACAAAAATAATAAAGTTGCAAATATCCCTATAGATCTAGCCAACAAAGTTTCACTCCTTACCAGCATTATTAGAGTCTTTTGGTCTTGGAAATGTTCTCTCATATGGTTGTAATTTGCTCTTACAAAATTCTATTCTTTTTTGTGTAGGCTTGTAGATCCTGACTCCAAATTGTCGTTTGAAACTACTGATTAGCTCATTTGATACAGTCATCAAGAATGGACTTGTGTTTGTTCAGGTTCAATCTGTTCAACTCACCATCTTCAACGAATTTCAGAAATATCTAAAACAACATAAATTCTATCACGATGTAAAGAACGGAGATATATATCTTAAGCAGTAAATAATATTGTCATTTTGTCAATGTGACCAGCAGTTTTTAATATGACATGAGATATTTTGTGGAAATATTAGCGAAGGAACTTTGTTCGCTTAAGTTGTTGAGTTGCAAGAATGTAATGATACCTTATCATAATCTAAATATTTTTTGTTCTATAGTATCTACAATAAAGTAAAAAATACTATGAAGATAATTTGTATTCATATTCTGACAGGGGAAATTATTTATGGTTGTAAGCAGTTGACGTCATTTCTCTGTTTTATGAGGAGACAATTTTTGGAATAACTGAGTTTATTGGAAAAGACAGTGCTCCTTCATGACAATGCACAGAATTGAAACTATTCTATTTTAAATATCATACAATTCTCATTTCAAAGAATTACCGAATAGAATAAATATTAGGCAAGTCTAATTAGGACAACCTAATATGGTATTGATATCATCGGAGATGGGTAGGAGAGACAAAGATTGATGGATTATTGGCAACTTTTGCTTTTAGGTTCAATAGCAGGTTTTACAATTTTTTTAGGTCTTCCTGTAGCTGCACTCCAGCATCTAAGCATAAAGAAGAAAGGATTCCTTAATGCCTTTGCAATTGGTATATTAGTATTTCTTATAATCGATATCTTTAGCCATGCTTGGGAGTCTGCATCTACAGCTGCAAGTGATGCTTTTGCCGGTAAAGCACCTGTAGGAAGTGCTTTGTTAGATCTTCTTGCCATGTTCGGCGGACTTGCAATAGGACTTTTGGGACTAGTGTGGTATGAAAGCAAATACATGAAGAAGCCTATCAAGGAACAACAACGGCACACGTTGTCATCAGCATCATCATCATCCTTATCAGCAGCAGACGACGAAATCACGCTTGCAGGTACTAATAGGATGACAGGAGGAGGAAGAGGTGAACATCAACAACAACATCTCTTGCAGCAAGAAGTAACCGCATACAGACTTGCTATGATGATTGCAATAGGAATCGGAGCTCATAACTTTAGCGAAGGACTTGCAATAGGACAGTCATATGTATCAGGCGCTATAGGATTAGCAATACTTTTGATAATTGGATTTGGAGCTCACAATGCTACAGAAGGATTTGGAATAGCTGGTCCTTTGACTGGCCTTGTAAAAAAACCCAGAGTCCGTTTCTTAATATTGGCAGGATTAATAGGAGGTGGGCCTACATTTATTGGCACCATATTAGGTAGTCTATGGGATTCCTCCATTGCATATATTCTATTCTTATCTCTTGCTGGTGGAGCATTGATATATGTTTCACTTTTGATGTACAATTCAGGAAGAAGGCAAACTACGAACAATATTCTGATGGCGGGTATCTTCGTTGGGTTGTGCGCTGGATTTCTAACAGATCTAATGCTCGTACTTGGTGGAGCCTGATAGTGAAAAAATGGAGCATTGAATTTATTGTCAGCAATACCACTCCTTGCCATCACACTATCTGCTCTGATAATAATGGCAACAACAGTTGCAGCAACTACATTCTTATCATTGGGGCTTTTGTTAAACAATAATAAACAATATTGAATTAGCAAAAAATATCACTAGCAACGAACCAACCTTTCTCATAAATTTGGTAATGGTAGACTTGGTCGTGCTGCCGCTGGCAATAACAATAACAAGATCAAATCGATTAATGATGCTTCTACTAAAAAATTAAATGTCTCGCCTAAACTAGGTGGCAGTTGTCGTAGTGCTGTTAGCAATAGGAGGCTTAATATTGCATTTATCAAACCCACATTTACAGCAGCAGCATACAACAGTGCATTTTACAAATTCTATTTCCTATTTATTCACGCGTCAGCAAGAA
>DATDFS010000012.1:0-5743 GCA_036522495.1 Nitrososphaeraceae archaeon
CGCACCGGTCGCAATCACGACTGTGCGTGCCGAAATTCGAGAAATTCGAGCCCCACTCTCTACTTCGATAACGTACGGTTTGCTGTCGCAGATGAGCCGTGCGGCCTTAGCAATGAGCATCTCTGCACCGAACTTCTGAGCTTGAAGGTACGCCCTAGCTGCGAGTTCCTGTCCGGTTATACCTGTCGGAAATCCCAAGTAATTTTCGATCCTCGAGCTTGAACCAGCCTGGCCGCCAGGAGAACTCGTTTCCAGTACCATAATATCTAGTCCTTCTGAAGCACCATATACCGCGGCCGCAAGCCCTGAAGGACCTGCTCCAATGACGACGAGATCGCGTACTTGGATTTGATCGATAGACTCATTAAAGCCAAGGCAGTCTGCGATTTGTTGGTTACCGGGATTTCGTAGTACCAATTGGCCTCGACAGATCAATACTGGTATTTCACTGGCAGAAATTCGGAAACTATCCAACATATTCTGTACGTCAGGGTCGCGTTCTAGATCTATGTAGGAATATGGGTGTCCATTGCGCATTAGAAACTCTTTGATCCGAAGCGTACCAGCGGAATGTGTTGACCCGATGAGAGCAATATCTCCAACACCAGCAGCTACCAACTCGACCCTGCGTAGGATGAAAGCCCGCATCAGTATTTTGCCGAGTTCAGCATCAGTCTGCACCAAGGATAGCATGTGTTGGTGATCCAATTCTATCACTTTCCCCGGCTTAGTTGATCTTTGTATCACTATCTTGCATGGCAGCTATGTTAGCTTTATCTTTTTTTAGAGTCTTAATAAAGATTTCAAGTAAAAATACAATATTCTGTAGCTACCTATTTGAAGAGTTCTTGTCATTGAAATAAGGCAGCACATTAGCACAAAAATCTTTAATAAACTTTATTTCATTTGGACTGGTACTGTGTGGATATAGCCTTGTATAACCAGCTTTAAAATATTCTTCTAATGGTTTGATACAATCGTCAATCGAAGTGACTATCAGGGTTGATTGTCTTAATTTTTCATCTGAGACTTCATCTTTTGCTTTTTGTTCTAGATCTCTTGGATCACTAATGTCCAAATTGAATACGTCTTCCAGGAGAGAAGCTCGCCAGAATTCTGAATATTTTAAGGCTTTATCATAATCTTCAGAATATGCTATTTTAGGTTTTGCTATCTTCTCTAAAGAGTCAGGGTCTTTTCCTTCCCCAATTGCAGCTTTGTTGAATATATCGAATATTTCTTTTGACTTGTCAGGCTTTGTTATTGTAATTAAACCATCAGTATACTTCGCAGCGGTTTTGGTTGCTTGCTCTCCAACTGCTGCCATAAACAATGGTATTTTTCCGATAGGAGGGGTGTAAAGTTTTGCTTTTTTAATTTTAAAGTATTCACCATTAAAATCTACAAAACCATTGCTATCATCGTTTTTATTATGATCTCCTTTTGGCCTTGTTCTTCTTCCTGCCTTCCATAATTTGTTGATAATCTGAATAGCTTCAGTAGTCCTTGCTAATCTAATATCAGTTGATTGCCAATCAAATCCTACGGGAACTTCATTCATGGCTTCTCCTGTACCTATGCCAAGACCTATTCTGCCAGGATAAAGTACATCAAGCGATGCAAAGGCTTGTGCAATAATAGCTGGATTGTAGCGATAAACAGCTGCAGTTACTCCTGTTATAAATTGCATCTTCTTAGTACCCCCGGCTGCTGCGGCCATCCAAACCCAAGTAAAATTTCCATAGCCGTTATCATGCCACCATGGATGGAAATGGTCACTTGTCAAACAGGTATTGAATCCTCCTCTTTCGGCTTCAACTACAAACCTGAGCAAATCTTGCATTGAGTATTGCTCCTGAGATGCCCAGTATCCTAAAACGTTGTTGTTATTCTTACTACCTGTCATATTCTAGATCATATCTTAATTTGCATATATTAAAGCAGATGTATTAACAAAGAAAACAATGAATGATATATGATATTGATGAACAATAATAATCATTCATAACTTTCTTTCAAATATGAATTCTGAATGGTATTAGGTATATACTGATAGATAGGTGGACATATTAAATTTCTCCAATCTGTTAGTCTCTTTGGCTCAACTGGTGTAAAAACTGAATAGTTACTATTGATAATAACACGAAGAAGAGGAATATTCATCTTCCAAACAGTATCCAACACCTCTTCGGCACTTTTGCTTAGCTCGTGTTCTTCAAAAGTGTGTAGCATTTTGTAGATATTATCTTGTGTTAATGCCTGTAAACCGTTTTCAAACATTTTACCATTTATTTCATCTTCATCATAGAATCTTGAAAGCGTGGATATTGATTTGTACAGTTTAATTTGAATTTCTGGTATCGTCTCGGAAATTACTGCAAACTTCTTATTAAGAATATTTTTATCAATCGGCTCTTTATGTAGCAAGATCAAATTAGACATAATCCAGGTATTAATCAGAAATTTATAAGGCATAAGAAGGGCATCTACTATAGCCCACTCGCCTGATCTATTGGAAACACTGATTTTATCATTTAGTGATTTCATAATTGCTTTTGTTGCATCTATAAGATTGAAATATGATTTTTTTAAAATGATCAAGGTCTTCAATTAATGAAACCAGCTCATTTTTCCTGTTAATGAATAAATGATACTTTTTACTTCTGTGTTCATCTTTGCTGATGACTATAAATCTGTTTTTTTCTAAGTCGGAAATTGCGTTCAATATAGGCATTCGTGAATATTCCTTCACATTCTTTACCACATTCTCTTGTGTGGTTCCGGGATTATTCTTTATGTATTCAAAGACTAATTTCTCTTTATTTGAGAACTGGTATTCGTTATGAAAGATCCTATCATTTTTTATTACATTTGTATCATGTCCCTCCTTTCTGGCTAGACCAATAAGGCGATCCCCTATTGCTTTCAATTCGTTAGCATCGATTACTATTTTTGTCATGTATACTTCTTGTATAGTATAGTAGACTAAATATCTATAACTTCTATAGAATGCATAGGCGTTGTATATGACAAAATCACGGATTTTTGTAGGAACAAGAACAACAAGAAAGCTACTCGAGCAATTTGTCTATACTCAAGACAAAGCAAGGCAACAGCCGATGAGCCGCTGTTATCAAATGAGCAATAATGATACATCTTCAGAATTTAATGATTTTACTTGTGAAGGGTTTTGCTGTTATGCAAAAGCTACGAGAAAGGTTGCTGCCAGAGTGGGGTCTAGAGGAACCATGTTTTTATTTCTTTGTGACAACAGCAAACCAATATTCTCGTCATCTTTACATGAGACAAACAAGGGATCAAAATTGGAGGGAACATCGTTTGAGTGAATATGATGACTTGCTCGAAGAACTAAAAAGAAAGGTAGATGCTTTCCGGCAAACGACAGCTAAGGAGTACATCCCAAATATGTACAGGGCACTTCGTAATCAATATCCCAGTCTTTCACCCCAAGATGCAAGGAAGAGAATTGAAAGAGACTGCTTTGGTATATGGGAAGAAAGAACAATATTGGATGCTTTACCAGATGAGGCCAAAGATCTAAAAAAGCAAAAAGCTGGCCGATTAAGACAAAAGAAGGCTAATTCTGCTGCAGTCGCTGCAGCACAACTCACAGAGAAAAAAGTAAAAGTTATGATTGATACGGAGGGAAAATCTATCGACAATAGTATACCACAACCAATCACGACCTTAATGTCATTTAATGATCCTCCTTCTCCATCAGCTGATAATCACAATCAACTACAGAATAACGATGATCTATTGAACTTTGAATTTTCTATTCCGTTTCAAAAGGTGTTGGACTATCTTTTTCCACTTATTTGTGGAAAGGAGAGTGGAGCATACCCGATTTTGTTTACTGGTGTTCTCGACATGCGAACTCGTCAAGTGATTTCTCCTACTATAGGAAAAACGTCATCCGAATGACTACAGGAGACGTCTTAAGAGGAAAAACAACTTCTGTTACCTATGTATGTAAATACAATAACTACTCAACTCTAGAGCAAAATGATATGGAACATACTGTATGGTCATTACATAGATCAATGTTATTTATATCGTATTTACTATATTTTCTTATTGTCAGAAAATCTATAAGGACGGTTATGAAGGAAAATGACGGTATGATGATTACAAGGAAATTTCATTTGGTAGCAGCAAA
Source organism: Nitrososphaeraceae archaeon (assembly GCA_036522495.1). Classification (GTDB taxonomy): domain Archaea; phylum Thermoproteota; class Nitrososphaeria; order Nitrososphaerales; family Nitrososphaeraceae; genus Nitrososphaera_A. Next base: position 4,181 of record DATDFS010000012.1, read on the forward strand.
AAAAGGATCTTTTGATACCATTGTAATAATGGATATATAGATAGAGCTTGGTGACTTTCTATTCCCGGAAATAGATAAACAAATAGCTTGAGAAATCGTTTCTGCGGATGCCTTATGGGAAACCAAAGTATCTTACAACAGTTAGAAGTATTCCCGATGACTTATGGGATGAGATCGAGCTGCTGCTTACATCGGGAAAACCAAATAATATCATAGGACGTCCTCTTATTCCATTTAGAAAGGTTCTGGATGGAATTAATTCTACATGTATTGAGGACAGGGTGTGGATGAAAGATGCTGCCAAAAGAAGATGATTCTGACTCTGACTCTACCTCCATAGGGGATGGAGCAAAAATACTATCGGAAGATTTATTCCAAACAACATAGTGGAGAATCGGACGCAAATAAGAAAAGGACAAGAAGAACTTCAAAATCTGGCAGAGTCTGAGCAAAGGAACAACGTGAAGAAGATATGAAGAAGCTGCCTGGACTTGGCTAGAAATGACAAGCGATTGTACCAATTCCTCAAAGATTATGCTTAATTGCAAATCGCATCGAGAAGATATCTATTATGTAATGGCTGTTAAGTTAGCTGCTCGTATAGTTATGTTATACTTTGGAACTTAGAGCATCATAATACATAGGAAAAACATATGTCCACAATGTAAATAAGTTTGCTATGAGGAAAGGATTTGGATGACTATCATATAATAACCCGTGGTTTTGTTAAAGTTTATTATCCACAAACACACCATGCTCTATAATACATTTTGCGTGATAATGTTGAAATAAGCAAAGGAGCCATTTGTGTTAAAGTATACCCTCCCTATACAAAAAGTAAATCGTCGCCACAGCAGCGGGAATCCCGAAGATTACAACGTATACTAGGTAAACAAGCGTTAGAGGGTTTACTGCAAAAGGATTAGATTGGCTGTTGGCACTCTGATATTGAGAGGCTAGTTGATTTGCAGCAGCTGAGGAAATACTGGGATTGTCATATACTGTAGTATTAAATTGAGTAAAAGACGATTTTGTACCTCCAACATTTTCAATTCTAATAGTTGCGGGACCTGAGTTTGAAAATACAAAATGCTGAACGTTCATTCCGACTTGGGAAATACTTGGAATGCGCTCGAGTTGTTTTCCATTTTGCATTAGAACAAAGTCAAATGGCAAAAGATTTGGTTTATTGTTTGCACGGTCAAAGAAAGTGACAAAAAAAGATATCTCCTTACCTGTAAGCAAAACGTTAGGATCCCAGCTCAAACCAACCTCAATTTGCCCATCAGAAGTAAAATGGTAAAGTGGCAGTTTGGATATTCGTTTACCAGAAGCATCAACAGGATAGTTAGGGATGATCTGTGCTTTTCCTCCTTGAACTGAAACTATACCTTCCATCCACGGATGGATAGTACAAAAATAAGGGTAAGTCCCAGGACTGGTAAAAATATGCGTCCATGATTGTCCTGGTTTGAATGTACCGCTATCGAATATCCCATTTGGTGTTCCCCTTTTATTATTCATCAAGCTTTCAATTCCAGCACCAATACCACTTGTAACAGT
>DATDFS010000013.1:0-14653 GCA_036522495.1 Nitrososphaeraceae archaeon
TGATCATGGAAGATAACTTGTAGTCAAATAAATATACATAAAAGATGTCATTATATGAAGGCTAAAAGACCAAAATGCAATTCCCTCAAATTACAATAAGACAATCAGAAGTTGGGTTGAGTCATGGTCAACGTCATGGTCTACTATTCTCCACACCGCAGAGCCGAGGAATACTGGTTTATCCTCCTCAGTAACCTTTCCTACTGCCAAGAAAGTATAATTTGCTTTTTCACCACCATCCTTGGTGGTAATTACTCCTTGTCCTTGAGCAGATGTTGCATTATTACCTTTAGAGACATCAACAAAATATCCTGTGTTTGTTACTTCTATATTGCCGTTCATTGTTCCCTCGGCTCAATAGGTTGGCTATGATCTGTTGCAACCGATTTCTTTCTGGTTCGTAATGCTTTCCTTTTCTTCAAAAAAATGGCCCTTCTAATTCATATCTCATGTTGACTGTACGATGCAGGAAATACAGAAATGCCCTTTCCCAGTATCAGAAATGAAAAAATGATGTTAAGGCAGTTCTTGATTTAATGTTTGTCGAAATTGTATCATTACTACTATCATCCCTCTTAATCTGTCAAATACTGATGAAGCAGCCTGAAATAATGTCAATCAAATCGAAGATACTACCAACGTTTAGCATAGTTCCAATATGTTTTGGTGCTTTTTCTGTGCTTTCCTGTCAGCGTCTTTTCTTCAGTTTTTAATGAAATCATATGAAGACTTTACAATTTTCAGGTATCGAATTCGTTTGGGGACATGATTTAATCCTATTTGCCGCCAATGCACTCAATCGGGTCATGGAAACTGTTGTTGCTACTGTGTGATAGTATCAAACCTTAGGGTATGTTTTCGAATAAAAGTTAGCAGAAATATCTCCCGAGCTTAAAGCTCTAGAATCGTTCTTATCATAAAATGATATCACCTACAGAACTTAATAGTTTAGCCTAGTGTCTGGGGCCTCTATTATTACTACTGGTAGTAATAATCTTCCGCATTTATTACATTCTGTCCATCTTCTAATACCTCTGTCCTTTCAGTGATTGTGTCTGGTGATGATACTGTGAGTTTGATTCGGAATTCAAGGTGAAAAGCAGTGACTGGAAAGCCACTATCTATGATCATTATAATAGCAACATACTACTGGAAAATAATGATACTAGATACATTTACTTTACTTCTTGGCAGTCATCCTAAGAACATCAACTTGTCCGCTATGCAGCCAATCCTTTAGCTCTTCGTGACTTGGTTTTGCATCATGCTTGCCAGCTAAATGGAGATGTAAAAGAACGTAGTTGACTTGGTTTAGCAACGGCTTGTTTCCTTCGTCTCCTTTGCGCGCCTTTTGTCTTAGATCTTCAGGAACTGTAGCCCACCAGCTTTCATAGCTTCTTTTTCCTGCTGTACTCGCTTTTTGACCATGCCCTTTAGGTAATGTCATAGATACTTGAGTTCTAGTCATGTTATTTTAAAGTTACTACCATGTTGATGCTGAATCCAATTCCAAATGGATACATGGTTCTTTTTTATAAAGGGAGACAAGTGCTGTTGTGATACTTTTCTTAATGATAGACTTGAAAAGATGGGTGTAATACATAGTAAATATGCTTTGTAGTAGGTGTTCTATTTCTTTTGAACAGTATCAGAAAGAAAATATAATGTCTTCAGCTATAGGTTTAATGCTAAGTGAACAGAGCCGCTGTTCTGTGTCTTGTTTGAATGCTCTATAATATTCAAATCCAGCCATACCTTGAATCATATTCAAACTATAGTTTTTTGTAAAGTTTGGAATCTAACCATGGAATGAGTGCATGACTGAAAAGGCCAGATTTATTGGATGTTCTTTTATTTTTATCATTGACAGACTTATGTATTCGTTGTTACTATGAGGAACTGTGAACAGATCAACTGCAAATAGTCGCATCGGTGAAAAAATTTCTAGATCTCCATGGGTAACACTGGCTATCTTGAGTTGTGTGGGTCTTATGGCCATGTTCGCAGATACAATGATACTTCCAGCTATTCCAGACCTGATTAGAGATTTTAACATAAATTATAGCACGTCTTCTTGGATACTTGCATCGTTCTTAATTACAGGAGCTGTTATGACTCCTATTGCTGGAAGGTTATCAGATATATACGGCAAGAAGAAAATGTTGCTCATAATCGTGGGAATCTATACTATTGGTATTTGTGTGGCTGCTATCTCTACAAATTTCACAGTTATGATTATTGCAAGAATAATGCAAGGTGTCGGTGCCTCGATGTTTGCTATCTCTTTTAGTATTATAAGGGATAAATTCACCCCAGAAAAACTTGCGGTCGCTCAAGGAATATTTAGTTCTATGTTTTCTGCCGGCGCAGTGATAGGCGTAGCAATAGGTGGAACTATAATCAATAATTTTGGATGGCATACTACATTCTTACTGGTTATACCAATAGCAATTGTGCTATTTGTAGCTATTAGTAGGTTTATTCATATCGACATGGATAAAGCAACGGCACGAGTATCTGACAAAAATACTGAATTTTGTTGTAGGTTTATTCATGTGAGAAGGGACATACTTCTTTCGGAAAGTAGTAGTACAACAACAGAATATGATAGTGGAAGCCGCAATATTAACAAAAACAAGTCTACTATAGACATGATGGGTGCGATAACACTGTCTATTACAGTAATCTCTTTTCTAGTTGCATTACAATTCATGCAAACAGTTAATGCAGCACCCTCTGAAAACACACCCATTGTGATTGGTTTTGGAGCTGCGGCAATTATTTCCCTGTCATTTTTTATTATGGTAGAGAGAAAGGCAATTTCTCCATTAATCGATCTCAATCTATTTGTGAACAAAATTCTACTTCGTGCGAATATCATAAACATGATAGTTGGCATTACTGCTTTAATGGTAGTGTATCAGACTATACCTATATTGATTCGAAGTCCATCTCCACTAGGATTTGGAGGAAATGCATTGAATATTGCCAACGTACAATTGCCTTATATGGTTATATCATTAATAGTATCTATTGCTTCGGGTTTCATAGTATCAAAATTTGGTAATCAAAGCCCTACCATATCCGGGATTATAATATCCGTTGCAGGGTTCTTTTTACTCCTTGTGTTACATTCAACAGAATTTGTAATAACAACTTCCCTTGCTGTAATAGCGACTGGACTATCATTAACACAGATCGGTAGCATTAATATCATTTTGGTAAATACTCCTAAGCAGTCAAATGGAGTATCGCTTGGAATGACTACTCTTCTTTATCTAATTGGGACCTCTGTTGGCCCAGTCATAGCTGGAATATTTATGCAAGCAAACCAAGCATTCGTTAAAGGAATCAGTGGTTCTTCATTTCCAGCTCCTCAATCATATAATCTAATATTTGTTACAGCGACATTGCTTTCAGTAGTATCTATTGTACTTGCTGGTAGTATAAAGAAAAAACCGTCAGCGCCACGAATCATCATAAAGTAAGCATACTCCGCTGCTCTAGATTGATAATATAAACTGGGAGAACAATTACATGCAAACCAATACACAGTAGCGTCAGGACAGTCGCAAGAATGCCAGATACAATGGCCTTTTATGAATGAAGGCAGGCGCTGATGCTCCATTTGACTAAACAGGGGCAATCATACCTTGGTACGTTCAATATTGTACTAAACTCACATCAATCTAAGCCCTAGTTGCAAGGAAAAAAGTGAATAACCAATTAGACATTTACACAAAGTTGTACTTCTAGTCTTATAATTGCAACTGTGCAATCGATATGTTCCCCCTGTCCTCCTTTTTTTGTTCAAAAGGCTCCAATGCCTTTGAAGTTTTTCTGAAACTTAAGCCTAGAAAATGCAAGTAAAGTGCATACATAACCATTCTGCTGATTTTCTCTCACATTCAAACAAGGCCATCTAGAATTATGAGGAAACATCTGCAAATATGGTTGTATCGCTAAGTTAATACGACCCTACTTATAGAGGTATTTCTTAAATATACAATCTAATTAAGTAAAAGACACTATGCCCTTTGGCTTTCGCAAAAAATGGGAAGAAGAGGAGGAGCAAGGACAACGACGACGAGCAATCGCAACAAATGTAACAGATAAAGAAGATTTAGAGGAAATTAATAAAATATCAAACATGCTAAATGCAAATGAAGAAGTATTTGTTGTTGCAAGACAATCTAGATTAAAACCAGGTGGTTCTAAATTTACTCCTAATATTGTTTATGCTACAGATAGAAGAATCATCATGAGAGATCCAAGCATGCTTGGATTACGGGAAGAGGTAGTAGATATTCCCTATGACTTGATTAGTAGCATTAGACTTGACAAAGGAGTATTCTCCACTAGTGTTATATTCACGGCTCCAGGCTTGAGAAGCACAGGCCGTCTTGGGCTTATAGAAAAGATGTCCGGTACCGAATTTGGTAGTACTAACAATGAAGATGCTGTCATAACAGCTATTCCAAAGGACAAGGCCGAAGATTTAGTGGAAGTCATAAGGAATGGTATGGATAGACAGAGGGAAGTATATCATCAGCAACCTCAGCGAGTAGATGTAAGCACCAACAACAACAACAATAACAAAGATAATATCCCCACAATATCTATTGCTGATGAATTAACCAAACTTGCCAAACTCAAAGAACAGGGAGTGCTATCAGAATCTGAATTTCAGCAAATGAAGCAAGATTTGTTAAAGAAGATGTAGAGCGGAAAAAGAATGGATGAGGTGAGAAGAAAAGATTGAAAAATGATAGAATAATAACAGCAATTGCATTAGTTGTATTTGCTGCAACAATATTAGCGTAACCAGATATTGCATTGAACAATGACCAAAATCCTGCATTGAATGATGATCAAAGATTTCAACTTGGATTTCGTGACGGCTGTTTGAACCACCTGCCTTCATAAGAGTCCTTATGGATTTTCTGATAATAAGAAAATATAAAAAAAAGTTAAATATGATTTAGGCTCAGCTACACAAAAATACAATTCACATAGCTACACACATTTTATTGATTTGGTTTTTTGTGTTGATTCGATGTATAGAGCTTCATGATAGTATATTTGTACATATCGCCTTATATCCTCCCTCTGACTAGCGTTCCAATGCATAATAATCCAAATCTGATAGTTGTTACCTTACAACGGTTTGTCATAACGTATGCGAGACGCAGGGAAACCCGCATTTGAATGAAATCAATATATCGGGAATAGAAAGAATTGTAAGTATAGACATATAGAGATTTCATACGAACTCTAGTGCATGAACATGTCCACTCTCTGCGTATATGAGTCATGGCAGGAAATTTGAAGATAGAATCAACGAAGATTTAAGAGGTAGGAAATTTGAGCTAAAGCACATCCATTTGTTTGCAAGTCATTAAAAGCGTTCGGCAGAATATCTATGCTGAACCAACAGCAGTAAAGGAAAAGAACGGCATCTGTATATTAATACAATCGAAGTAACATTATTAATCAGGGGTTAAGTAGACTAACTTCGATTTTAGGATAGAAAGATGAAGCATGATAAAATCATTTCACTTCAAATACGCTTATCAAAGAATGTTATGTCACAAGATAAATATAAAGTTGCACTTATAATGTTGAATTATTACTCACGACTCTAGTATCACATGAGGGAAGAGAATATTGTTCTTGTTGTTTAATAAAAGATTACTACTTGTTATTGTATTTTTATCTATAGTTTTAGGAATTATGGGTATAGTAGTAATTTACCTTAAGTCAAATGACTCTTTATCATTGTTATCATTCGATCAACAATCTCTGAAACAGAAAAGTCCAACTTTAAAAGATCCAGATACCACTTTGAGGATAGAGTCTGTAACTAATGGTTTGTCTTCTCCTACGAGTATGTCCTTTGTTGATAATATGAATCTTTTAGTTTTAGAAAAGAATGGTCAGGTTCGTCTCATTTCAAATGGCGTATTACAAAAGGAGCCCCTATTAAGAGTATCAGTTAATACGACAGCTGAACGAGGATTACTAGGAATTGCTACACTAATTGATGATAGCAGTAATAGTATTGATGGCAATGGTGTAAAGCCGAACGTTAGTATCACAAAAGTCAATACAACTATGTCAGAAATAATAAATAAGAAAACAGCATTCGCAAAAAGAGCGACGAACACCACAGATTCAAAAGTATTCCTTTACTTTACTGAATTCAAGCCTGGTCAGGCATTAAGAAATAGAGTTTACAGGTATGATTGGAACGGACAAAACCATCTACTTTCCAACCCAACTTTACTATTAGATCTTCCGGCTACCCCAGGGCCATATCACAACGGGGGAAAATTAGTCATAGGTCCAGATCATTATCTCTATGCAGTGATTGGAAACCTTAACACAGGTGATGGTGTTTTGCAAAACAATAAGCATGGAAAAGAGCCAGATGACACCTCTGTCATATTGCGAATAAACCCAAATGATGGTTCAGCAGATCCTAACAACAATCCATTTTTTTCAAACAATGATGATATCAATAGTAAAAAATTATTTAGTAAATATTACGCATACGGTATTAGAAATAGTTTTGGAATAACGTTTGACCCTATTACTGGTTATCTATGGGATACAGAAAACGGTGAAGCGAATTATGATGAAGTCAATTTAGTCAAACCTGGATTTAATAGTGGGTGGTATCAAGTTATGGGACCTATTTCCAGGAGCAACGTAATTGACAGAGATTTGGTGAACTTTAAAGATTCTCACTATGCCGATCCTGTGTTTAGTTCGTATAATGCTATTGGAGTTACTGACATAGAATTTCTTAAATCATCAAAGCTTGGAGAAAAATATACAAACAATATATTTGTGGGAGATATTAACAACGGCAATCTATACTATTTGGAGGTGAACAAAACTAGAACCGGTCTAACCTTTGATTCAAATACGCAACCTGGTTTGTCGGATATGGTAGCTGATAACAGAGACGAAATTTCTGAAATAACTTTTGGAACTGGCTTTGGTGGTATAACGGATATTAAGACTGGTCCTGATGGATTTTTGTATATATTATCATATGGAAATGGAAGTTTGTATAGGATTGCACCTGTTCAACAGTGAAAAACAGAAAGCAGAGTGCAAAAGAGAGATGGGGCGGAAGAAGATGATTGCAAAACGCAAGGTCAATACGTACTGGTAATGTCCTTACAAAACAAGCTAATATAAGGCGATAAATTGCGAGATATGCATCCAAAAGTAGAATACAGACGACCTTTGTTTCGCATGGGCACAGTCACCTTTGTCCTAGGTATTGTCATCTTCCTCGTTTCAAGCATGTTTCATCCAAGTGGAGAAGATCCTACGGATCACCTTCGCGTGTTTGCCGAATACGCCCAGAGTAAGCTTTGGGTAACAGTCCATATTGGTCAATTTGCAGGCGGAATGCTGGTCTTTGCAGGAGGTTTTGTCACCGTTTACCGCTTTTTGGCAAATCATCAAAATCAGGTCTTGTTTCAGCTCTGGCATGGTTAGGTCTTGCGGCAACAATACTCACAGCTCGCACTTTGATGATACTACAAACCGTAGATGGAATCTCGCTAAAGAGGGCTGTGGATTCATGGGCTGCTGCGCCACAACAGGAAAAGGTAGTGGCATTTAGAGTAGCTGAGGGAATAAGATGGACTGAAATAGGACTCGCTAGCATGTTTCACATACTCCAAGGAGCGACAGCAATAATCTTGGGCGTTGCAATTGCAATCAAGCACGGTGCTTTTCCAAGGTGGGTAGGAGGAATTGGAGTGTTCGCAGGCATTTTAACCAAGAATGATGGCATATCAGTAGCCTACATTGGTTTTGCATCGAGCCATCTCGCCACGACTTATGAATTGACATATGCTGTATGGGTAGCAATCATCGGGTTCTTTATGTGGAAGAGAACCATGACAAAGATGGCTATACCATAGCTTAGTCAAGGCTCAATCTACAAGGCTGTAAATTAAGAGCAAGAAATTATTGCATGTTTGAGAAGAGCATAGATATTGGTCCTAAAACTCGACTATAGATATCTTTGATGGAGATGACAGCTTTAGATAGCATATAATTTGAACTATTTTTTTCATGTTATGGATGCTTATCTTATGTTGACAGAAATAAATGAACCATTAACATATGATAGTTACCACTATTACTTCTTCTTGCTTTTGGAACACTTTTCTTTACAGTTAGGACTGAAACTAATCGTTCCTATGCACAGCTATTACAACCAGATACAAACGATGCACTGATTACACGATATACTTATCAAATCTCCCACTACCACTAGCACATGCTAGGAAGACGACAACTTTACTTGCTAAAGGCTGACCTAAGATATCTTGCCGATTGCAGCTTACAAGAATGGCTCCTCGTTTTAATACATATAACAATATCAAGATCTTTAATCCAGATAGGATCCTTAATATAATATTGTTGGATTGAATCTAGAAATTACCTTTAAGAACACGACTTTGACGTAGGTACTATCTTCTATAGAAGTAACACGTTATGAAAACAGAGTAATAATGGCACTAAGTCAGATATATCTGGTTACATCAATACTGATGAGACGACCTACATATTTTCAAGCATACTAGTAACCTTGGCAGCAGTAATAATAGCAACAATTACTGCTGAAGAATCTATGGCGGATGCAAGTGCTACTAAGGAGCAATGTGACAGCAATGGTGAGGATAATGCGACTTGTACATATAAACAACGACATTCAAACGATTTTACGCTATCTAATCCAGTTAAGAGCGAAACTAAGATAAACATAGATCAAGACGTACCTATGAATACAGGTGATAATAACAATAATAAAAAACAAGATTTACAAAATGATGCACCTTTGATTCTGCCTTTCCCTTAAGGCCTACAAATAGTATCACCAGAATCCATCGCATTAGAAGAATGCTGGAACATGTCGAAAAACTATCATTTTCTTGTGTTAACATATTATCAATAGTTCCTTCTGAAGCTGGACAAACTTCAAAATATTCTTTGATGCCCAAATGCTGTCCTCCTTTCCCTTTTTAGCAAAGGCTCTAGCTCATCCTTCCAAGGTTGTTCCACATTGGACCGTACCAATAAACTCAAGAAATTTGGCTAACCTAGTCTGATACCTATCCCTTGTCATTGCTGCTTTGATAGAATACATATAGAATGTCCAAGGATCCAACTTCGCTAATTCTGCTGATTCTACCAATTTTTCTATTTCACCATATTTTTAGTAGAACCCACTAAAAAGCACTAATATCTTAGCGGGCTCGGAGGAATGCAAGACAGATTTGACTCAATTATTCCACCCACTTGTTGCTAAGGATTTGAATCTGCAATAATACTTAATTATCTTATCAGATATATCTATCTGCCTAATGGTAGGCTAAAGTAAAAAATAGCTCCTTTCTCTTCATCAGGATTATTTTCAGCCCATATCATTCCACCGTGTGATTCGATTATGCTTTTTGATATAAACAATCCCAAACCAGTACCGGTGTTAGATTTTGTAGCAAACTTTGAAAATAGTCTTGATACTATTTCAGGATCTATGCCACTGCCAGTATCCTTTATGCTAACAACAATCTGATAATTATCTTTCTCTTCTACTGAAATCGTTACTGTACCGTGATTTGTGAATTTGATAGCGTTACATAACAAGTTTGAAATAACTTGGATTATTCGAGCTTTGTCAGCCTCTATCAAAATATTCTTTCTATCCTTATATATAAATTTTATATTATGATTACTTTCCCTTTTAATATGATTTCTGGAATCTGTAATCGCATTCAATATAACCTCATTTATATTGAATCGTTCTTTCTTCAGATGTAACGACTGGCTCTCAATTCTTGTAATATCTAAAATATCCTCGGTAAGTCGCTGCAATCTTCTTGCGTTTCTGATTATAACATCCATTAATTCTTCTTCTTCTCTATCTCTACCTTTTCTAGTACGAAGAACTCCTGTCAAGCCAAGTATTGGCTGAATTGGAGTCCGTAACTCATGAGCTGCAATGTCAATAAATTCCTTTTGCATTTTGTCGTGGACTTTTAGCTGTTCGTATAATTCACTTTGAATCCATAGACTTTCAAATATTGAAGCAAAAGAACTCACGGTTGGTTTGCTATTGGAATAAGTTGCCAATCCCATTGCTTCGTATGAGGTTTCTTTTGTATCATCCTTCAATTCCACAACTAAAGAGAATTTTCTGTCGATTACTATGAGTGAGACTTTGTTTTGTAACGATTCTCCAATATATCTAACTTCAATTCTTTTCTGTTTCCCTAATATTTTTTGTATTATTATGTCTTTGACAAACTCGTTCATTGGCGTCAGAATTTTAACTTTTATACCTCGTTCTGCTGCTCCTTGTAATAATTCGGTTGCTCCAGCACGATCTTGACGAAGGAATGCATTAGCTGTCGAAAATACTGTCAATATTTCTTCCTTAGCAGAGTTTACAAGTTCAAATGCAACCATCTGGATTTCGACAGGATCTCGAATAGTCTCTATAACTTCTGGTTTTATTCCCTCTTCAATCTCTTTGATTTTCTGTTCAGCAGGAATAGCTTTTTTCCAAAAAGTATCGAAAATATATTGTCCTTGTTCTACAACTTCTTTAGAATTACTGTAAAACACTTGTGTTAGTAGCTGCCTTTCACGTAGAACAGTGGTGGTCATATATTCTGACTCGCTTACTGCAATACCACCTGTAAATCCTTCGAGGTGTCGAAACTCGTCAACTATCTCCATTAGTTCTTTGCAGTAATGGATATTATCCTTTGTAATTTCTGTGATAAATCTTATTTTTGCACCTCTTCTTTTGGCCCCAACATAATTATTTTTATATACATCAGCAAATTCTATGATTATGGATGGACCATTTTTATCACCAAAAAGATCCATCCATTTCCTTGCATTTTGCATAAACTGCACTCCTGTTCTGACAGTATTTTCTACACCGTATAATACCTCCGTTTTCTCTCCTCCTTCTCCAGAGTCCTGTGTAGCCGTCAAGTCAAAAAGTTCAAACACAATTAAATATTCCATTATATAAAGACACAAGGAGGAATGTTCGTCGCCGTCCTGATCTTTTAGAGGATCTCTATCTTGGCAACTCAGGTTAGGAGGAAGAAGAAGAGAGAACAAAAGAAAAAGAATATCAACATACAGGTCAAGGCATGGGTAGTTCAGAGAACACATTCTTGGATGAATAGATTTAGACGATTGCTAATACGCTGGGAAAAGAAAGTAGGAAACTATATTGGAATGTTACATTTTGCTTGTGCATGGATTACTTACAGATGCGCAGAACTTTTCGGACAGGCTCTAAGACGAGCCTAAAAGTACCGGGCAACAAATGGACATATTGATAATCAGAGATATAGAGGAGTTTCCAAGTTTGCATGTTTCAATCGTCTCTTAGAATCTATTTAAGACCTTACGCGACTCAGACTAGATCAATTTATGTTCAGTAATTGGATTTCATACACTGTTGTATTGCATCCCACCGAATCCGCCATTCATATGGGTTAGTATACTATACAGCTTTGTAAATGCATTGGCAATAACAAGGAGGACGTAAACTAAACAATGCCAGTCAAGCTCTCAACCATAATTCTAAGCATCTCTTCAATACCTAATGTCGTAAATTCGACAGGTCGTGCATGACTTTTATCAATATATGAAATTCATTGGCACATCAGAGGACTTGTAATTATGATATGATATCTCTAAAGCAGATGGTGATTGTGATTATCCTTATCCATATCATATTCATGGATATTGGGATAATTAAGGATAAATAACTCATCATAAAAGGATAGTTAAGGATATTAGATCTGAATTCTTGGATATCACAGCATAATAGTGTATATCCAGGGAGGTCGAAGGATAATGTAAAAACTACAATTATACTGTGCTCTATATACTCAGTATAACATCACATTTCTCTCCCAATACTTGCTTATAGCGCCACAAAAGCCTATCCTTGATAACGTAACACTGTAATTCGGCGGCTGGAATGGGAAAATGGTGAACAATAAACTAGGTGGTTGATTAAATATCATGTAACAGTTGGTCCGAATCCGGAGGAGTGTAAATCAAATTTGACACTATTTTGAGGCCCAAAGGTAAGGTAGACAAAATGATTCAAGATGAAATACTACAGAATAGTTGGTCCGGGTTCGGTGGAATCCAAGACAGATTTGACTCAATTCCTCCACCCAGGTTGTTAATGATTGGAATATATAGAAGAATATCCCCGCGAACAACTCCAAACAACATACACTTTCACAATTCATAAACTAATCCGGCAAATAGCAAGCATGTGTTCTTAAATTTAATGCCAGAAAATTTATGTGGGTAACAATGCACAGCTGAGATGGAGTTAGTTACGACTTGACTACTAACTAGCCACAACATTACTATCACACTTAAGTAACTTGATGTTTCTACAATCAATTAGAATGGCATCACCTTCCTCTTCGTCATTCAACCATAGAGTAGCTCTTGTTACAGGGAGCTCAAGTGGAATCGGCTATGAAACATCCTTAATGCTGGCAAGAAATGGTTTCCTAACATATGCCACAATGCGTGATCTCAAAAAAAGTGAGAATATAAAATCACTGACCGAGAAAGAAAAATTGCCATTAAAGGTAGAGCAGCTGGACGTTACCGATGACAGATCCGTCAAAAATGCGATACAATCGATCACCGCCGAGTCTAGCAAAATAGATGTATTGGTAAATAATGCGGGTTACGCACTTAATGGGGCGTTGGAAGACATCGCAATGGAAGAGCTAAAGGCACAGTACGAAACCAATCTGTTTGGTGTTACAAGAGTAACTCAAGCTGTCCTTCCGTTCATGAGAAAACAGAAATCTGGAATAATAGTGAATATCAGTTCTGGTGTGGTACCAATGGGTGGTTTCCCTGGAGGATCTGCTTACGTTAGCACAAAATTTGCAGTTGAAGGTTTGAGTAGTTCTATGAGATATGAATTGGAGCCATTTGGAATAAAAGTGGTTTTGGTAGAGCCTGGAGTTATTGGAACAAACTTTTTTAATGCCGTGGTTGTCGCCAAGAAATCTCAAGATCCAAGTTCTCCATATTCGCAGATAATGGAAAAAATGGCTCCAAGGTTGGAAGAAATTATGAAAAATGCATCTTCTCCTGAACTGGTAGCAAGGGTAGTGCTTAAAGCTATTACTGATGAAAATCCTAGTCTCATGTATTTAGCGGGAAAGGATATAGAGCAGTTGAAGGAAGCTAATAGAGGCATGTCTGATGAAGAGTTTTATAGAATGATGAAGAAAAATTTTAATTTAGATAGATTTTAATTTAGATAGTATCCAGTCTACAACTAGGGCCCCAAATTAGTGTTGATGACAATTCACAACCGACCGTCATCGTTCTGGCTGGAGAAAACAAAGTACATTTTCTCATTTTCATAAATCACATAGATATCTCTTAAATTTTATACTAGTTTGCTATTGCTAGTTTGCAATATCAGTATCACATTTGCAGTATAGCATTGTATAGGTCAAAATGTATGATGCTGTCTATGGGATTATTATTGATGGCTATTCTCGCATTATCTTGCATATCAACTAGCATTTTCAAACAAGGAAACCAGGCACTAGCCCAATCATACGTACAGACATTAAAATACAGAAATTTAGTTATTGATCTAGGTAATGGAGTAAAGGTTAAAGCTCAGCTAACTTTTCCTGCTATTGGCAAAGGTCCATTTCCTGCTGTGCTATTGATTCATGGTTCTGGTGCGCAAGACATGAACGAGACCGTGGCTAAAAATGCTAAACTATTTTGGCAGATAGCTCAATATCTATCTGAAAGAGGCTTTGCGGTACTTCGATTTGATAAGAGAGGTGTTGGTGCAACTAGTTATACTATTTCGAATTCAAATGTATGGGGAAATGCTACAGCCAATGATTTCATACATGATGCAGAGAAAGCTTTGAATGTTCTTATACAACAGCCTGAAGTAGATCCTAAGAGAATAAGCTTAATTGGTCATAGTGAAGGTACAGCTTACGCCCCAAGAGTAGCAATAGATAATTCAACGAAGGTAAAGAACGTAATACTTATGGCCGCCTTAGCTCAGAACCCTACAAAAGTAGTAGAGTACGCTACAGACGTAAACTTACCTCTAGAGTACGCTATGCAAGTATTAGATAAAAATCACACTGGTTTGATATCAACACAGCAAATTGCAAATGCCCCTGTGTTATTGAAGTTCTTGCCATTGCCACATTCACTCTTACGTGTTAACAATACTAAGGCCATAACTACGACTATTGCAAAGGTTTTTGGTTCTAGTGGTCACATTAGCATTAATAAACAACTTAAGCCCATATTGGTAAAGAATTATGAAAACATCACAGCCTTCAACCCGTCCAAATGCAACAATGTTGCACTATGTCCTATATTGTGGAGATCGTTATCTAATATGATACCAACTTTAAGCATAATTGGTAATGTCTCTAAATCTACTGGTATCCTAATACTTACCGGAGAAAACGATTCTCAGACTCCAATTCAAGAAAGCTTCCTCTTGCAGCAAAGATTAACAGATGTAAACCATCCTGATCATACATTGATAACATATCCT
>DATDFS010000014.1:0-5479 GCA_036522495.1 Nitrososphaeraceae archaeon
TTACTATTCATGTATGAAATCTGGATTATGCAACCTCCGACCTGTTCACAAATGGCCAATTCTTTTTGTGTTTATACATAATAATATTGTCAAATCCGATGCTAAATTTGATAATTTATGAGGTGAAAGGACTTAAGTTAAAAGCGCCTTTCAACTAGTGATAAGGTATTTATCGGGTGAATGTCCACTTATTTTGAACCTCAGATGTCTGCACAAAGCATTAATACAGAGCAGGTTTATTCTGCACTAAGAAAATGCATGGATCCAGAAATTCCAGTGAATGTGGTAGATCTTGGACTTATATATGGCGTTCAGGTTAATCCTGAAAATAACGTTGATATTAAAATGACTATGACAACACGCGGTTGTCCACTTCATGATACCCTTGTCAGTGATGTAAAAAGATATGTTGGCAGGATCAATGGAATTGGCAATATTAATGTAGAAATTGTCTGGGATCCGCCATGGAATATTGAGAAGATGGAGCCAACTATAAGAGAAAAGATGGGATTCGGAAAACCAAAACTTCGATTTCAAGTAGATTATGAAAGATATCAACCTCTAAAAAAGGGTCAAGTCAACAAACAAGATGACGGTTCATTAATTCTTATAAACGAGAAACAACAGGGATTTATGATAAATCAAGCAATTGTAGATTTCTGGTATACATGTGATGGGACAAAGACGATCAATCAGCTGACGGATCAGTTTTCTACTAAACTCGGGATGCCAAGACAGCAAGTAGAGCAAGAAGTAGTCCAGCTTGTTCAACAATTGCTTGAAGCCGAGTTGCTTAATCCATAATTAATGATTTATTTCCCTTTAGCTGTAATTAGATACAATTTGACGCCATGATAAAATCACTTAGTTTCTCAAAATCTTCAAAAGTTATTGTTGAGCTGGGTATGGGTGACGGACGCCTTCTGGAAAAACTGGCAAAATGTGATGGTAATATTCATTCGGATTATTATATTGGGATAGAAATAGACAAACAGCAATATGAAGAAGCCAACAGACGGATTAATCTTGTTAATATTGGATTATTGAATGGTTCTTTTGAAGACATTGTTCCTATTTTTCCTGACGACTGCTTTGATTTGGTTATTGCAGTATTGCCAGATCCGGATTTCATCGACATACTTAAACGGCAGAAATGGGAATCATTCTACAAAGTTGTCTATTCGAAACTAAAAAATCATGGCTCATTTCAACTTATTACTGAGCTTACCGATGAGTTATTGCAACCAATATCTAATAAAGTATATTATAAGTGGGTTGAATGGCTTTCAACAACTTTTCAATCTATGGGATTTATCCTACTGACTAAGGAAGAAGGTGCACCATTAGACTATTCAACAAGATGTATAGATCAGTTCAGAGGTGATCCTGAGCGGATACGGATGATTACTTTGACTTTCGGAAAGTCAATCATGATGAATCTAAATCAAGACTGGCTCACATCTGAACATCAGCTTTAGATTGTGTGCATGTGTGATATATACACATATAGAAGAAAGAGATTTGGGAGCGCCTTAGTAGTAGATCACAACATCTTGCTTGACATCATTCCTCAAGATTAAGTTAACTATCTATAAATCGAAAATCTTCTTTGACAGTTAATAATACAACATGAGTATTAGTTCTTTCAACATATGGCATCGATAAATCTCTTTTTACAAAATTGCTAAGATCTTTGCGATTTTTGAATTTTGCGATTATTACCATATCTGTTAATCCAGTAATATCATATACTGCACACACATTTGACAACCTTGCTATGTGTCTTTCTACTTCTGTTATCTTACCTTTAACAGCCGTAACTTCAATGATTGCCGTTAGATCATAACCTAATTTCTCGTGATCAAGTACTGCTGAATAAAATTTGATGATATTGTCGCTCTCTAATTTTTCTACTCTGCTTAGAATTGTAGGGGGCGATACACCTATCTCCTCAGCTATTTTTCTATATGAGAGTCTAGCATCTGAAAGCAACTTTCTAAGGATTTTAACATTTGTTTCATCCATATCCATAATATTCAGAATAAATTGACAAATAAAAAGTCGTCGAAATGAGAAGTTTTCATGTATTAATAGAATGGATCTTAATTTTTATATCACACTCTTTCCATATAAATATAAGGTTGTCATTTAGAAACAATTCTTCATTAGAAATAGAGCAAGGTATAGATAACGTAAAACTGGATGATGTTGAATTTATTCAAGTAAGATATACTGATGTTCCTGGTAGATTTCTTGCAAAGTATTATCTAAGCGATAAAGAGGGTTTGTATGATTTCTTAAGATGTGGTATTGGAGTGGACGGTTCATCTGTCAAAGGCTTTGCAAGTATTGATGAGTCCGATATGCTACTCATTCCAGATAGCTCAACAATAAGAGTGGCTCCTCATATGTCTTCAAGCTTTAAACTGGCTACGGTCATCGCAGACGTGTATAGAGGTTTTAGACAAGGGAGGTTAACGAAAGATCCTAGATATGTATCGCAACGTATGGAAGAACATCTCGCACAAAGTAATCTCTTGTGCCAGGTTGGGCCAGAAGTTGAATGCTTTATCTTTGACGATATAGTTTTCCATAACAGTAGTGACAAAAATAATGAAACTGAAGTCATATCGGCAGAACAACACGGGATAGGTAAGTATCCAATACGTAGAAAATGTGGATATGATGCACCTCCTTTTCAGGATTCTCTATTAGAATTCAGATTCGAAGTTGCCGAGATTTTAAACAAAAGCTATTCTATAAAAGTCACAAACCTAAACCACGAGGTAGCAAGCAGTGGTCAAATTGAAATTAATTTTGTACACAATACCTTGACAAAAGCTGCTGACAGTGTCCAGATCTATAAAGATGTTGTTAGAAATGTAGCAAAACAATACAATAAAGTAGCGAACTTTATGCCAAAACCAATTTTTGAAGAAAGTAACCCAAGAAATGGTGGTGATAATGGTTCAGGTATGCATGTTAGCATTAGTTTGTGGAGTAAGTCTTCTTCTTCGACTAGTGAAAACATTTTCTATGATGATGAAGATCATTATGCAGAGATCAGCCAGCAAGGAAGATACTTTATCGGTGGAGTGCTAAACCATGCATCATCCTTGGCTGCAATTGTAGCACCGACAACAAACTCATATCAACGCATGGTTCCTGGATTTGAGGCTCCTGTCTATGTAGCATGGGCGAAAGGAAATAGGTCGGCAGTTATAAGAGTACCTGTCAATGAAAGGAATAACTTCAAATCAAAACGTATAGAATTTAGAGCACCTGATCCATCATCTAATCCGTACCTGGCATTTTCAGCAATAATAGCCGCAGGACTTGATGGTATAAAGGAGAAAATAGATCCTGGAAATCCTGTCAATGAAAATATCTATAAAATGTCTGATTCAAGGAGAAATAGTTTAGGAATCAAGTCCTTGCCGGGTAGTCTGAGAGAATCACTTGGAGCGTTAAAAAGTGATTCAGACTACCTTAAAACATGTTTTCATGGTGAACTCCTAGAGACCTACTTTATGTTGAAACAAGATGAGATAACCGAAACTGAAGACAAATCAAAGTCACAGCAGTTTATGCTTTACTATGATGTGTGAGGCAAGAAGAATGGAAAATGGAATTAGAATAAGCAAAACTTGCCTTCACATAGAAGAAAGCAAGAGCCGGAATATCCTATCCGCTCCTAGAATTATGTCTCATTTTGTAATGATCCATCATACATTCCTTTGAGCAAAACTCTGCAAGACAATCTTCTTTTATACAGGGAATAGGATCTATGTGATTGAATTTATTGTTACAATAAGTACAAAATGATTCTAATTGTAGGTAATTGTTATTGATGTAAGCATATCCGCAGTTCCTTTTTTCCTTAAACCACAGAATATCGAATTTTAATTTCTCTGCATAGGTCGCAACTATGTCATATGCTTCATAAAAACCAGGTGCATAAAATTGTCGTACAAAAATAGATGATTCTGGATTTTTCTTTGAATTAGGATTTTTAAAGGCTACCAGCCATTTTTCAGGTAGCAAAATCTCATCTTCTCTGACCGCAGACTCTTTCTCATGAATCTTTCTCTGTTTTCGATTTTCACTCAAATATATGTTGATTGTGTAATTTTTCAGATTTAACTGTACCTTTTGGCATCAGCTGCCTAATAGAGAGTTTTAAATAAGCCCTGAGCATACAACATTCTACTCCTGTCATTGAAATAACAGAACAAGATTGATGTGAGAATGATGAATTTAGGTTGGACGATTCTCACAAGATCGTTTATTGAAAAGCAAATATTTTAGAACTCTTCTTAACACTTTGAATACACCTCATACTGCCATTTTTCTACTATGTATTTTCTTTAATAATCATCGACACTAGAAACAACAAAATGCACCATCACTTTTGAAATAGAATATTCAACGGTGCTTGGCGATTCTGAATATATGGACCTAATTTTATACCCTTTGCCGTTAAAGAGGTTCCAAAGTATCAGTTTTGTTCACTGCGCCACCAACCATCAACTTCATGTGTTGGCCTTTGGTGCTATCGATAGTGTATTATTATAAGTACAAAAAGGGTTAATATAATAATATATATTACTACGATTATTTTAATATTAATTATATGTATTAATCTATAATAATTAATATATTACAATCCTTAGAGTCTGCAAAAAGAAATTAAGCAGGACTGGAACTAGATAAGCTATTTTAAGGATTCTTCCAGTTTTGTCTTGACCACTAATGCTCTAAATATATGCTCGGATTCTAAATTGATTTTTTAGCGATTTCCCACTTTGTCATCAGCTATACCAGCAAAGTAAAAGAAATTAGAGCATCGAGGCACCTTATTCGTCCAATCCATTCGACTGTTTATCTACCCTCAGAGGTGGTAGACTCAATCTACGACCAAATTTTGTATGTTACATTAACAGGATATTTTTTTAGCTTCCATCGTATAAAATTCGGTTAATCAGATGACTCGGTCATTACCAAAACTACAGCTAATAATATATGCTAGAATCACAGAAACAAGACACAAAATGGACAAAGCGCATTTAGATCAGATACTGATAGATTGTGGATTCAGATAGAGACGCTACAATGGGGTTTGGCGCAAATATGTAGATTATTGCAATAGCGTTATTTACATTCACCAATTTCCCTCTTTTAACACTTCAAGCTTTTGGCCCCCCAACACTATTGATTCACTTGAACTATCTTCTGATAATGGTAAACTTTCGAAAAGAGGAAATTGGCAAACTGGGAATTTAATTGAAATCAGCAAAGAAATCCTTGGAAAAAGACTATAATATAGATCCGTTCGCTACTGGGATAAGTATCAAGACTAAAGTTAACATATCCTGATATTCTACCAATTCTTTTTTCTACGACAAAAGGAGAGACTACCCCTTAAATCATACATCCACTGACTTTCTTGCCTTTAATTAGTTATAGAGATATTCCGGAA
>DATDFS010000015.1:0-22641 GCA_036522495.1 Nitrososphaeraceae archaeon
AAAATAAAATAAAATAAAATAAACATCCTCCTCCTCCTTTTATAACTCCTGCAAGTTGAGAATGTCTTTCTTTGATGGATATATAGGCGTTAAGAATGACTTTCCCACTGTAAAGTCTGTGCTTCCATCCATTTAGAAAGAAAAGAAAGAAAAGTGAACTCTCAGATGAAGAAAAGAGTACAAAAGAAAGCATTCCAAACTAAGGGTAAGTAATAGTCGAGCATACTGTGAGCAGAATTAAAAAGTTTGGAATAAGGGGTGCTAGATTCAGAAAGAAACAGGCTTGGTAGAGATTATGATCATGCTTCTGATATAGTTTCAGGATTGGTAAATTTCAGAATAATGTTGATGATGCGAACTAATAATAATAGGATGTTACTCTAAAAGCAGACAGATCAAGATTTACCATCGTAAAGAGATTTTCTTTTACAATTACGCAATACATCTACTGATATAATAGATTAATGTAATAAGAATTATAAGTTATCACAAATCGATAATTAATGCATGAAGATTGCCATTGCCGGAGCTGGAGTGGCTGGCAGTTACCTAGGACGTTTGCTTCAAAAGAGAGGTCACGGGATAGAAATCTTTGAATCATCGAAGAAAGAAAATCACTTGGCAGTTTGTGCTTGGGGAGCATCAAGACACATGCTCTCAAAGTTTTCGAAGCAAGCTGGCCTCAATTTTGATGATTACATTTTCCACGTTGGTAAAATTCTGAGAATGGATCTCCCAAACAATATTCAAGAATATCTCGATCTCAATGGGCTAGTTACTTATGATAAACACAGGTGGGAACATGATCTATTAGAAGGTGTCAAGATCACATATGGTATCAAATGTATTCCTGAAACTTTTCCGTTCAAGGAATATGACTATGTAATTGATTGTACAGGTCTTCATCGTACATTGCTTCCAAAATCAAAACAGGATTTTATAATCCCTGCATATGAATACCTTGTTGAAAACATACAGGGCATGGAGGAATTTTACGTAATAGGCTACAAGGCTGCACGGGGCTACTTTTGGTATTTTCCCCTTGAAAATGGAAAGGGATATGTAGGTGCAGGTGATCTTGACAAAAATTATTATGGGGTAGGGGAGTTTTTCAAGCAACATCCTGAAGCCAGAATTGTAAAGAAAATAGGCAGACCAATACGCCTGGCCCCTCCAAAACGAATGGAACCATTCAATTGCGGAAATGTAATAGGGGTGGGCGAATCTATTGGATGTGTCTTCCCCATGCTAGGAGAAGGCATAATTCCTTCGCTATTATGTTGCAATATTTTGCTTGAAGTATTTGATAAAAGTGACAGTAAATTTGATTTCAATCAATACAGAAAAAAGGTACTTAAAAAATTTGAATACTATGATGATGTTTACAGAATCATTAGACTAAAGATGGATGGAAAATTAAGTACTATCAAGCACATTCATCTGTTGATGAATATGTACAGAAACATGAAGAAAGAGGAGAAGCGATTTGGCTTTGAGGTCAGTTTTGACAAAATGACAAGGTTTGTCAATGCATTGTAATAATTGTTAATCCAAATAATTTAGTTATTTACATTCATTATATCACCATCATCTTCATCGCAGTCAGGATAATGTCTAAGCAAGTACTTCTTGAGTTTGGTGATATATTACTAAAGATAGTTTGAATCTACTTTACAAGATATGAAATTAGGAGTAAATTTGATAATTGCGGCTATTCTAAAGGCTCCTAGCAGTAACGGGGAAGCACAATCAAAGGAATCAAAGATATCATTAAAAAAAGTTATAGTAACAAATCGCCTACATACAAAAAACATAGTGTGTTGTATCGTTGTGGCGCTTGCGTCCCAGAAGGTAATAGTAATGAGTTAAGATGAAGATTATGTTCCCTCATTCCCACGTTTGTGGGGAAAGAATATTACTTTAGAAGCTATGTCAGAATGCTCCCTTCTTATTTTACAAGAAGTATTTGTCTGATTTTCTGGTTGTCTATCAAGGTATTGAGAATTTTGTCACGTTCGTCTCGTGGCAGTCCGATATTAATGGAACTGTCAAGCGAGTCAATTGCCTTTAATTTCCAATAATCTGTTAGTGCATTTTCAATCATTGTCTGAGCCTGATATGTCACTCTACCTAACGAAGTTAGGAAATACTTTCCATTCTTTCTTTGTATTAATCCAACTTTTGTCATACGGGACATTCTTGAATAATACTGCTTGCGTGTAAGTTTGGCCTTTTTTGTAAGGATATCGCTATCAGCATTTGTATGAGCAATCGCCTTGAACAGGTCCAAAGACTGGACATCAGAAATGGCATTTATAATGGCTGCCTCAGTCAAAGTCATTTTTAACGAAAGTACCTTGTGAAATTAGTATAAATCTGTATTCTCACTAAAAATGGTGATTTTACATCTTAACTAACCGATATACAAGAATGTTTTGATATCATCTCCAAACTGCAATTTCACTTTTTTGTGACACTAGGTGGTGTATTTTTATTATTGTCGCGTCACAGATAGGAAGGAGAGGACCCACAGGTTCTAAAGTATTCCATGCCCTAGGCTTTTTCATGGGTATCAACCCTATTTCGCCCAAAGAATCTAATGATGATGGCAAAGAAAAACAAGAGAAGATACAAACCTTGCTTCTTCACAAACTAATGGAAATAATGGACAGAATCCAACGAAATTGTTACTCCTAATACTTTAAAACAGCAGTTTAATTTAGTAGAAGACTGGTTTGCAACCAATAAAAGCGGCATTTGTAGTAATCTAGCAAAAATATCCATACCAACATTGGTCATATTGGAACTGAGGATGTTTCCGCACCTGCCGCTGATTCATTAATTATTGTGCAAAAAATTTCTGGAGCATGGCTTGTGCAAATAAAAGGAGGTCGACATGGATTAATGTATCAGTATCCCGAGAAATTTGATAAAGTTTTACAAACATTCTTGCTACAGCAAACTGACACACGTTTGTGCTAGAACCTGCTCTTGGAAAAAGAAGATTGGAGTTTTGCTAGCACAACTGATAAGCATGAAAAATACTCTTCTCATAGTTTTCCCAAATTAGGTTATTCCGAGCAAACTCAAATATCTTCAATCTCTTATTATAGAGATCATCTAAATTTTCTTTGAAATACTCTAATTGTGATACTAGATCGTTATAATCTTCGAAAGTAACACAATTTTCCTTCAAGTTTTCCAATATAGGCTTTAGGCAAGAGGTACACATAACAAAAAGACCTGCATGTGCGTATTCATAAGGTTTGTTAGGGCTTGTAAATACGTGTGACCAATGTTTTTTCCAAGGTATTAGCCCAATCGAGTGTTTAGACATTTCATCATACATGGCTTGCCTGGATATAAAACCAGTGTATCTTACCTTTTCAGATGATTCTCCTTCCCAACCAATAATGGTCAGATGTCCAATCTCATAATTAGTAAATGTATCAGTAAGACCATCAATATTTTTGTTTGGATATTTTTCTTTATTATGTCCATCCCCGCCTGCATAGGCAGATGATAATCTAGTATGAAAGCATGGCCTTTCTAAGGCTTGAACTTCCAACTTCATGGGAAAATTTGGAACGACAAATACTTTGTCAGTATTGTTACCTATAACTCTTAATTCTTCAGCAATTCTATTGGATACTGTAATTGTAGGAGTAGATGAAACCAATTCTTTCTCCCAATTTGTCCATAAACGTATGGCATATCTATTTATAAACATCCTTCTTACATACATGGGTAAATCGACCGCAATGTATTTGGCAATATCCCCTTTTGTCTTTGTTCTTCTCAAAATTAACTTTTCTGCCATCTCAGTTAATAACCTTGAAGATCTGGAGCAATATTCATGGTCATCATATACAAAAGGCACTCCAAATTCAGATATCATTCTTGCTGAAAAAATATTATGTGCATGTACTATGTCTGGTTTTACATCTCTTACGACTTTTTCAACCTGCTTTTTAACAGAATGCCAATAGAAGGGAATTCCTAGTCTAGCTTTAGCTGTCCAACTAACCTCATATATTTTAAGAAAAATCCTTCTGTTGTAGCTAACTGCTGCATTCTTTCTTCCGGCAAATACAATCTCGTGGCCAAGTTTTGAGGCGCTGATTGCTGATTTCTCTATTCTCCAATCTGGTAATCCTTCATGTGACAAGTGCAGGATCCTCAAGTCTACCAATACTAAAAATAACATACTCATTTATGAGTTCTTTACCTTAGATCCTTGCAACTGTCTGACTTGTTAGTCAGTCACACATTATTTTCTCCATTTATCATTTTCTTAGATTCAGGTTTTCTATAGTAGCCTTCTCCTGAAGGACATTGATGGTGGCCTTGAAACTGGGGTTGATAGCAGAAATAACATAACTTGATTCGTTAAACAGCTGTACATTTTTCTATACCTAACTTTTTTTGAGCTTCACCAAGTTCCTTTGGCATTTCAAGAACATATGTAGGCATGATCATCAACATGCTTCAGGTAAGTATTGATAAGTGTAAGCTAACTATAAATAGGTCAAACCAGCTCAGCAGAAGAGTTATGCATGAGTCATGATTATAGGAGATGAATTATGACATTACAATCCTCGTTCATTGATAAAAGTGCAAAGATAGGGAACAACGTAAAAATAGGGCATTTTGTCTCCATACTTGAAAACGTAAGTATAGGAGATAATTGCAAACTAGAGGACGGAGCCAGGATCTGTGAAGGTTGTTCTGTCGATGAGGGTGCAGTCATAGGGCCAAATGCAGTTTTAAGGCCACATACAAAAATCGGTAAACATACGATATTCGGAACTTCTTCTGTTTCTGACGGTGATTCAGAAATAGGCAGTTATGTTACAATTCAGGTTCTTGTATTGGTTGCAAAAGGCATGTCAATAGGTGATAATTGCTTCATAGGCCCAAAGACAACTATCACAAATACAAAAGAAATAACACCTGGCAGACATGGAATGAAACCAGATGTAAAATTCACACTCCTAAAGACAGTAATTGAAAATGACGTAAATGTGGGAGCAACTTGCAGGATATTACCTGGCATACGGATCGGCAGATTTTCAGTCATTGATATGGATACCTTAGTAACAAAAGATATTCCTGCTTATTCTCGTGTAAGAGGTGGCAAAGACAAGGTCGGGAGAATAATTGGCAAAACAAATTAGTCAAACGATAGTAAATGATTCTCATGTTCATCTCGGTTATACCCCGTTATTAGTAAGTCCTGTACTTGAAAGAAATTTAATCCAGTTCAAGCAAAAATACAATATTAATAAGATGTTCGTGTTTCCATTTGAAACAGACGTAGAGGAAACCAATAAGAGAGTAATGGCATTTGCTGGGAAAAATCGGGATAGAGGTATCTACGCTATTTATTGGATCCAGAAGAAATGCATTGAAAAGGATCTTGAAACATTAAGATCCAACTTAGGTAGTGCATTTATCGGCGTCAAATTCCATGGCGCTTTTGAGCTTCTACC
Source organism: Nitrososphaeraceae archaeon (assembly GCA_036522495.1). GTDB lineage: Archaea > Thermoproteota > Nitrososphaeria > Nitrososphaerales > Nitrososphaeraceae > Nitrososphaera_A. The sequence goes on from DATDFS010000015.1 coordinate 5,493, forward strand.
AATAACTGCTTCTGTATATAGGCAAATACTAGAATTCCTTGACAGCCAAGAAGCTATCTTGATAGTCCACACGGGCAGATACAAGGATGCTGATAGATCTTCCAATACTTCTTATCTCCACGCATTAGATGCAGCAAAACAATATAGAAAGATCAAATTGGTTATGGCCCACATGGGAGGTACAGATACGACAATAGTAAAGCGAGCATTAAAAGATGCAGCAGACCTCGAAAATATCTTCTTTGATACATCAGGGATAACAACCCCACATGTCCTAGAATACGCGGTAAGGATAATCGATGAGAGGAGAATAATTTTCGGGAGCGATTTTCCCTGGTGTTCTTTTAGAGCAATGTTAGCAAATGTCGAGGACTCAGAAATAGATGAAAAAACAAAGCAATCAATTTTGTTAGATAATTTCGATTCTCTCATTAGCAAAGTGGTCTATACAAAATGATATTGAGTGAAAAGGAACAAGAACTAGAACAGAACAAAGATACAAAGTATGGTGAATATTATGCCTTCATACTAGTTAGAGATGGTGAAAAGACAATCCATGACACATTAGGATCATTGGTTTGGCAAACAGTAAGGCCAACCAAAATTATAGTTGTAAACGATGGTTCTGGAGATGGAACTGAACAAATAATTAACTCATACAAAGAAGATTATCCGAACATCATCGAAGTCATCAATACATATAGCAAGAAAAGAGATTATAAGAGATTGCCTTATCTTTGGAATCTCTCGGTCGAGCATGCAGAAAAATGTGGATATGCTAGTGGGTGCGAATATCACATGATCTCTGGTGGAGATATGAAATACTCTCCCAGCTATGCAGAGACGATACTTGCATTCATGGATCAAAATAAAGATGTTGTAGTCTGCTCAGGAGATTTTACAAGAAATAAGAGTACCTCGCCGCATGGTGGCGGTAGATTTGTCAGGAACTCTTTCTTTAGGAAATATTATAGAAAGTATCCAACAATAGTAGGCTATGAATCTGAAATAATAGAAAGGGCACTAACAAACGGATACAAGGTAAGGGTCTTGCATGAAGCCAAATACGACCATCTTGACGAGTTAGGACACTCACATAACTTCAGGGAATTTGGCATGAGTATGAAAGCATTAGGCTATCATCCATTGTATGTTCTTGGCAGAGTGATCGCGAACGCTTTCAATAGTGATATTGGGTTTAAAGGTTCATGGAGCATGCTAATGAATTACATATCTTATAGACCTTCTCAGTCAGACCCTTATTACTCTGTGTTTGATGATGAATTGATGCATGCAATAAGAGAAAGGCAAAAAGACAGAATAAAGTCAATATTGCTAAGACGGCGGTAATAATATTAGCAGCAGAAAACATTCATATCTTAAATAGACGTTCATGTTCCAGAATAATATAAGATAGGCTACTCTTGTTGCTAACTGTTTTGATCCTACTGAAATAATAAATAAATAATACCTTCGATACAGGCTATGGCCAATTCTATTAGGTCTACTTGCCGTAAATATTATAATCCCACTGATACCATACAATAACAAATCTTAATAATTATCATCCTAATTTAGAGAACCTAGCAGTAATTAATTATACCTAATTATCTTTATTAGTATACCAAGTTATGAAAATTGCATCTGTAGTTGGAGCTAGACCAAATATTATTAAACTAGCGCCAATACACAAAGCCATTCGTACTTTTTCTGATCACCATCGCCATGTTATAATACATACCGGTCAACACTACGATTATAAATTATCTGAAATATTCTTCAAGGAATTTGATTTGCCAAAACCGGATTTTGATCTGAATGTAGGTTCTGCAACACCTGGATTTCAAATTGGAGAGATGATTAAGAAACTTGAGAAGATTTTTCTAAAGTATAATGATTTCGACCTTGTTCTGGTGTATGGAGATACAAACTCTACGTTTGCAGGTGCTCTTGCTGCAATGAAATCAGGAATACGCGTTGCTCATGTAGAGGCTGGGTTGAGAAGTTTCGATAGGCGAATGCCAGAGGAAATTAATAGAATATTGACCGACCAGCTTAGCGATTACTTATTTGCACCGACTCAAACCGCTATTGAGAACTTGGAAAGAGAACATGTGTTTGGAAAAATAGTCTATAGTGGTGATATTGCGGTGGAGATAATTAATTACGCAGTACAAATCTCATCGAAATCATTAATTCTTGAGAATTTACAACTTCGACGAAAAGCATATATTCTTTTTACCATGCATCGAGCAGAAAATACTGATTCACACGATAGTTTAATTTCAATAATTCGTGCTTTTGAAACTCTTTCTGAAATAGAAATAGTATTCCCTATTCATCCAAGAACAACAAACTTGCTGAAAAAAAGAGATTTGTATAGTAGATTAGAAAAATGCAAAAACGTAAAGTTAATCCAACCAGTTAATTACATTGACTTTATCAAATTAATGCAAAATGCTAAAAAGGTAATAACTGATTCTGGTGGAGTTCAAAAGGAGGCATATTTATTGTCTGTGCCCTGCATAACAATTAGAAGAAACACGGAATGGATAGAAACTGTGAGGTCTGGTTGGAATATACTCACTGACACAGATACTAAGAAGATTGTCAAGGCTACCAGAGATTGGATGCCGTCGCCAACTAGTAATCAAAAAATAAAACCAATTTTTGGAGACGGCCATACGTCTGCAATAATAAAAAATTCGATTATGTCTTTAATGTCTTGATAAATAGATAGAAACAAACAATAATAGAATTAAGGCGAAAAGTCAATCCTACATACTAACGTAGAAAGAATATCATATAAGTATGATGCCGACATAAGTTTTATCACCCGCTTTTAGGCCTAGGTTTCATAGAACTAACCTTTGAATCTAGAAATTACCAAAAAAGCTCAAGCAAAGGTATTTACTGTGAATAAATATTTGAGAGTTGGGAGGTTACATTTATTGGATCATGTTCTCGTGGCAGGCCTTGACGGTATTTGAGTTGATAGTCTAACACTTTGAGGCCGCATGCGAGCGCTTCTAAAGCTGTCTTGCTAAGATTCTGTAAAATAGTTTTGTTGACAAATCTAATGTCAACGTATGTCTTGTATCTTCTCAGAAACTCTGGCATATCTTTATACACTATGGGATCTTTGATTCTATTGTAAACTTCAATGTTTAGACTAATGTTGTGTCTTTTACAATAATCTAGCGCCCATTGTATGTCAGTTACTTCTGTATCTATGGTCAAAGCTTCTTTCTGTTCATTTTTTGAAATTGAGTCTGGCTTAAAATGATCTGTATCAACTGGATTTGGAAGATGTATGCCTTTTGCAACAAGGTGTAAAAGATCAGGAGTAGACACAATAACTGTGTCAGCCATTCTTTGGGCTTTGATATGCATTCGTTTCCTAAACAGTACTTTATCCCGTATTCTTCTATACATCATTATTGATCTAATAGCGAGATCCGACAGCTGCGATCGATGTGGAAGCTTTTGTTTCTTTAATCCACGTATGTCTGTTCCATGGTAGTGGAGAATGATCTTTTTTGAGTTACCAAATTTCTGGCGAAGCTTTAGAAGTATGTCAATTCTGCTATGTATGTGAAGTATGTCAGCCGATTTTGCTTTTTCTATACATTTTTCAGTAAATTCTTCTAATGCAGCATTTAGAATGTATTGTTTGTAAAACTCACTAATTCCATATTTGTTATAATTTCCAATCATAATTACTTTTGCCTCATGCCCTTGTACCTGCTGCTGATATTTTGCAAGGGTGTAGGCTACCCCAGCCTGATCCCACACATGTAGTATACGCATGAGTCTCTATATTCTATCTTTGATTAGAGATAATTATTGTGTTCTTTCTGGATTGACTTTAGGCTCAGATTGTGGCGATTTATTAGTCTCTCCATTGCTAACGATTGGTGGTCTGGTACTGCGTTTCATTATTTTTAATAGGTAAGTTCGCATTTGCTGTTTCTCCTCTTCGGTTACTTTCCCATCAATCAAATCTATAATGAACAGTTGTATTGTTGCACCAATCTGATTTTGACTGAACATGGCTTCAGCTTCTACACTGAATTGATTTTTTCTATGCCAGTACCCAATAATCATGCCAAGCGGTACATATGCTGCTACAAACACTATTGCAAAAATCCATATACTACTGAAAATTGAATGAGTTAAAAAAGGTGCTTTTTTAATTAATAATTCATATTGAATAGTAACGAAATTGGCAAATGTCATTATAAATACCAAATAAATACCATGACCATTCCTAAAATCAAGCCAACGTCTTCTCAAGTTATTATTTTTTGACGAGATAATATTGCGTATTCTGGTCTTGTTCAACTGTAATATATCATACCATTCAACTGTAATTTCTTCCTTTGTATTATAGAGGCGTCAAAAACCAATTGATCATAAACATAGCAAAGCCATCATTGTAATATGTTATCATGATATAGATTTATTACAGTTTACAAATATTGTGTCGACATTAGTTGTTACAAAAATTCCGGCGTTTCTTGACTATTATTAACTTGCCTCTAAATCATACAGTATTCAAATGTCCCTTATCCCTATCTTAGATTCTATCATCATCTATTATCGTCTCAACCAAAGGTGGACTATTATTCCTCTCTAGGGATTGTAGATACCAAGAACAATGGGTTTTGCATTTTGTATAATTAGTAAGTAAATAATATTTCATTATTCAATTCTATCATATAGTATAGTGAAATGTGTGATATTTTATATAATCTGGAAATATTATGTATTTTTTCTATAAAGAAGATGTAGAACTCACCTCATATGTGATAAACAATTTATACCATATCTCTAAGCTTAGCAATTGTAGCATTTTACTTATGTAGCGTGGATCTTTGTTTTGGCTTATTCTAGTTAATGACTTGATATACCATTCCCTGTTTATAATTTTATCCTCAAATATCCTGCCCTTCTCTAAATTTGAAGTTACGATTTCCTTTCCAATTCTAAACCAAAATTTAACTAAATCCATGCCAAAACCCATCTTTTTGTTTTCAGCAGAATATGATGAAATATTACGCTTTACAATTTCACGCAACTGAATTTTTCCTATGTTCGAAGCAAAATCATATTTTAGGGATACTGGAATTCTAATGGACAAATCTATTATCTCATTGGATAATAGTGGTGCTATACCCTTAATATTGAAGTGTCTAAAGTACTTCTCGTTGGTAGGTATGAAGTCATACATCAATTTACCATGATAGTCTGCAAGAAGAACTTGTTCTAAAGGATCCAAATCGTTATCGAAATATTTCTTTAGCAAAAGATAGATAGAAGACCAGGCAAATCCTATTTTTGCCCCGAACATATCCTCTTGATCCGGCACCCAATCACGTTCATGGCATTGAAGGTATGTTTGAACTCTATCTTGCCAAGAATAATTAGATTTAACATTTTCAAGAAACTTTTTGTATCTAAATATGTATCCTGCAAATAACTCATCACCGCCATCTCCTGTAAATAATGTGTTTGAAATAGATCTTGCCTTCTCAATAAAATAATATTGATATACATTCCATCGTGGCTCCTTAATAATACTCAAAAGTAAGGGTAAATCTCTTAGTGGATTTTCTACATGAATTTCATGAAAGCCTGCATTTTGGCTTTCTGCTGTTTCTCTTGCATCAACAGATTCTATAGAACCATCATCAAAACTCACGGTTAAGCATTCTATATTGATAGTTGGAAACTCTTTACGAATTAAAGAAAGTATAACGTTTGAATCCGTACCGCTACTTAGAGCAACTGTGATACGGCTTACCTGATATTCTTCAATTCTCGTCCTTATTAGTCGTCTAATTGCATTTTCTATGTCTTTATCTGATGGAATGCCATTAGCATGTTGTCTCCAGTTTGATATTTCTTTATAGGTGATGTTTCTAATTTCATTTGTGCTCACTGAAGTAGGATCATATCTTAACGTCAAGAGGTTGCTAATATTTACCAACGGTTATTTTATAAACAACCTTTTGAAAAATATTTCCATGTTCTTAAAACTAATGAATCTATTCTTGTGATACGCTTTTCTTCTTCTTTTTCTTATTCTTCAAGCCATTAGCAAATCTTTTTCAATTGTTCTCTTATTTCTTATTATTATAACTCTTGCAACAAATAGCAAAAACCAAAGCAATCAATAAATGCTATGCTTATGCTGAGTTACACATATACATACTCCTTTCTTGTTCAAGTACATTTCAAAAAATGGCGTTATTTGTATAAACTGAGTATTACCTAAAGTAGTTTCTCATAACACTCCTGTACAGATTTAGATATCCCTTCTGCAGAATGGTATTCTTTGATATAATTACGTCCTTCTTTGGCTAACCTGATTCTTTCAATATCATCCTCAATTAAGCTTTCTAAATCTTCCTTAAATGTATCTTTAGTAGTTCTGCATACCGGTGGTTTGTATTTTTCATATAATTCATCAGAAACATAGGCAATAACAGGTTTACCAAGTGCCATACCTTCAAGTTCAAACTTTCCAAACCAGCCGATATTTGGCAATATTTTACCGATTACTATATCGCACACAGCAATAGTTTCTAAAGTCTGAACATGGGAAAGATGTAAAAGTCTTATTATTTCACATCTTTTTTCATTCTGTAGCGTGGTAAGTGCATCAGTATAATAATCATTGAAATTATACATTTTTTTATAATGTGGATAATGTGCCACTCGTATTATACTGCTGTTTTTTTGCTGGTTTTTTCTTGAGGATATTGATTCTGCCTCATCGATATCAATAGCGTTAGGCAACCATTTGCCATTTGGAGCGTATTGTAATAAGTCAGGTGTAGAAACTAGACAAAAATCATCCTCATGTTTACCACGCAGATCGTCACCATGGTAGTGCTTTAAATATACCTTATTCTTATTTCGTTTCTCCAAATTACTTTTTAATGAGCCATATGGATAATGGTAATGCCATATATCATACTCTTTTAGTTTTCTAAAGAGATTCCATCTAGAAATAGGTGATTTGTAATAATATTTAATTCCTCCAAACTGATTATAAATTGTGTTATTAAAGACATACACATCTGCTTTATACCCTTGTTTCCTTTGTTGTTCTGCAATTATAGAGGCTACACCAGAAATATTATTTATATGTGCTATCTTCATTGACTTGGCCTTTTCTATCCTAAAATGTTGCCTATATTCTAACCGATTCTTTCATGTGTTCTTTTGTATACTATCGTTTAAACTGACTTTTTGAGTCAATGGAAGTATTTTTTGTCTATCAAATTAGGAAATACTTTTAATATTAAGATAGATTTTTTGTCTTAGTAGTGGCAGTGCTAGAAGGGGAATTAATAGATGTAATCATAAGGACAAAAAACTCGGAGGAATTTCTCAAGGAATGTTTACAGTCAATATATAATGAGATTCCAGTAAGGCGTATAATAATAGTAGATGCAGGTTCTACTGACAAAACACTCGAAATAGCATCTTCCTTTGACAAGGCTTGCATATATATAAAGCCTGAGCTCAACCTCGGCCAAGCAACAAAATTCGGCTTTTCCAAGGCAGAAACTGAATGGGTAGCCATCATTGATTCAGATATAATTCTGGGAAGAGGATGGTTTGATGATATGAAAAGGTACATGAGCCAATGGGATGCGATAGAAGGATGTAGAATTGATCATTATAGATTTGATACTCAGATAGACTGCACAAAATCAGTGCATGGCAGGTTTGGTCAAACACTCCTCAAGAGAGAGCCTGTGCTCAGCATGGATCTAGATTTACCTTTCGGAGAGGATGCTGCAATAAGTTTTAATTTTGAAAAACGCAACATGAAATGGAAGAAAGTGAAAAATTATTTAGTAGACCATTATCCAAAGATTGAGGGCACAAGGCAGACACGAACAGGCATAGTTTTCAAACCTGATCCACATATAATTCATATTCCAAAGAACGTGCAGTTAGAACAAGGTCGCATTGCCAGACGATACAATATGATTACAAAGAAACAAGCTATCAGTATGCTTATACTACCTCCTATTTATGAGGCTTACTGGGCATTTAAAAAAAGTTTGTGGTTTTGTTTAGCATATTTCAGAATCATATAACAGTGGGTTATTGTAATTGTCCTCTTTTCAGTTTTTTCAATACTCCTTAAAAAGTGTCGTTTCCTAATAAAATGTAGGTAAGTTCGAATAACATGATATACCAGGATTTTTTTAATACGCCTTAACATGTTTTCTTAAGTTTTTTTTACGCTCTCCTTTCTACCAATATAAGCGATGAAATGAGTACCATCTGATATAAAAAGGAGCTAGCCAGATTAGATAATTCATGATCTTTTATTGACCTTTTCCATTCACATCATGTAGTCAGCCCATTATGTCACATCATAAATAAGTGAAATAGATGTATACAAAACTCATAACAGCTACTTTGACACCATTTGCAACTGCCGTCATATAGACTCGTCAACTGGAATTGGACAGATAGAGCAAGTACGTATCAAAACGGTGTTATTTATAAACAAAGTATTATCTAGAATTGGACGGCTCTCATCCTAAGACAGAGGAAAGACGTTGAACAGGGGCTCTCATTGTGAAGATCCTTGCTTTTCAAAGGATGAATTTTATGATAAAATTATTCATCAAATTCTTTAAGGGTTAAATCTGAAATTTTTGTCATGGAAACAGAACTGGAATTAATAGATGTAATCATAAGGACAAAAAACTCTCAAGAATTTTTAAAAGAGTGCTTAGAAGCTGTCTTAGCCGAAATTCCAGTAAGACGTATAATTATTGTAGATGCAGGATCTACAGACCGGACTAAAGAGATAGCAGTAACGTATGATAAGGTCGAGTTCTATTCTCGTCCAGATATTAATCTGGGTCAGGCCACTAAGTACGGTGTCTCTATGGCACAAACGGAATGGGTCGCCGTGATAGATTCAGATGTTGTCTTACGAAAGGGATGGTTTGAGAATATGAAAAAGTACATGCAAGTGGCAGATGCTATTGAGGGATTTAGAACTGATCACTACTTCTTTACTGTGCAAAATGACACAACCAAATCTACTGTTGGCTGGTTAGGTCACACCTTAATAAAGAAAGAACCCATATTGAATATGGATCTGGACACACAATTTGGAGAAGATACAGTAGTGAAATTTAACTTTGATAAACAGGGCAAGATATGGAAAAAGATACCGAATTCTCTAGCTGACCATTACACAAAGATTGATAATACAAAGCACCTGAGAACTGGTTCGATTTTTAGACCTGAACCACAAGTAATTAATGTTCCTAAGGACGTGCAAATACAACAGGGGCACATAGTTAGAAAATGTCATTCACTTACAAAGAAACAAGCTATTAAGATATTATTGCTGCCTCCAATTTATGAAGCGTACTGGGCATTCAAGAAGAATTTCTGGTTCACTCTCGCGTATTTCAGGCTAATCTAGGAAGTACATTTTGATGAATTCCCTTTGTATTTTTCTAAAATACGCCAGGTATCGTTATATACTCTATCGGTTATTTTTGCGCATCAAAATGGGGAAGAAGGAACGAGACGATTATTTAACAAAACTTCGGCTGTCCCCGATTGATTTTCTTCCCGAGAGGCCTTATGTGATGGATTGTGGCGCTAAGGCCATGCCCCGAAAGGGTAGTCGGGATTTTGCCATGCTCTTTGTAACAAGGGAACTAGAAATTCTATCAAATCTGACAATGGAGGAGAATGAGACCTTCGTGGATGTGGGCGCAAATGCCGGTGCATACACGTTGATGATTGCAAATAATTACAAAGATAAAGGAGTGAGGGTTATCTCGATAGAAGCTCATCCGGAGAACTATAAGGCATTATGTAGAAACATTCATCTAAATAAATTTAGAAATGTTAAAACAATCAATAAAGCTGCATCGGATCATGATGGAATAATAAGCTTGTACGAACGCTCTCATGATGGAAGTCGCGTAGACACCGAGTTATACAGTATATCTAATACCACTGTTCTCGATCGAACCAACGTCATTCATCCGGAGGGAAGGTCACTACAGCTTGAATGTGACACGTTGGATCATATGCTTGCCGATCAAAGAGCAGATGTTATGAAAATGGACATAGAAGCTGCAGAAGTATTAGCATTGAAAGGGGCCGCAAATACATTAAGGAAATTGAGGAAACTTATCGTAGAAATACACGGAGGAAACCGGCCTATTATTGAACAAATTCTGAGAGAACACGGTTTTCATATTCAGTTTATAGATAAAAATATGGCACATTTGATGGCTTTTAAAGATTCTGTGGGAAAGCGTTAATATATACATTTTATTTGAGCCTTTTTTGTTCCCAACTCCATATCTATGTCCCTTACAAACAAAAAATAATGAATACAGCCGACCCGTTAGATGGAAAAATTCTTTTCAAGCATTAACAAGAAAACAGCTTGTTCAATTTATGGCATCATCTACGGTGGTTTCTTTATCGCTCAAATAAAGGGCGAGCAATAAGGGTCAAGATGAGTATAAAGCTTGCAATGTGCAAAGATCTTTGTAAGAGCCAACAGGAATGAGAGTATGAATGTGATAAGATACCCGCGAATAGTGCATGACATGTGATTTCGGATCCAATTACGACGAGAGAGCACAGTTAGACAACATGGATACATTAAGAGAATATCAGATCTTGAGTCGCAAATGGTATTGAAAGATAAAAATAGAATATATTTTGATAAACTAATGAATGAATTCTCTTCCTCTCTTTCTAAAGTACGCCAGATACCGATATATTGTCTACAGAATATTTTTACGTATTAAAATGCGGAAGGAGAAGCGGGATGAGTTTCTAAAAGCCACTGGAATATCTGAAATAGATTTCTTGCCGGAAAGACCCTATTCTATTAATGGGTTTAAAGCCTTTCCCAGAAAGGGAACAGATGACTTTTATATGTTTTACATACAACGGGAAAAGAAGATTGAGCCTCACATAATAATGCATAAGGGCGAAACGTTTGTGGATGTAGGGGCAAATGTTGGTTACTATTCATTAAAGATTGCAAAGGAATACTCATCAAAGGGAGTAAATGTCATAGCAATAGAGGCACATCCCGAAAATTACAAAGCACTAAGTAAGAACACAGAGTTAAACGGTTTTAAATGTGTAACGCCGATCAACAAAGCGGTATCAGATCATAAGGGGACAGTAACACTATACGATAGAGTGGACAGGAGAAACCGTATTCGGTCGGAATTTTATAGCCTTTCTAACGCATCCCTCAATGAATCCAATATTGCTCGACCCGGAGGAGGATCCTTAGAAGTAGAATGTGATACTCTCGACAACATTTTGGGAGACCAAAAGGTCGATGTAATGAAAATAGACATAGAGGGAGCCGAAGTTTCGGCACTGAATGGAGCAATACATACTTTGAAGAAATTGCGCAAAATTATTGTGGAAGTGCATAGTATTTGCAATTCCGATAAAGTATTGCAAATTCTTGCTGATACACATAATTTTAGGTGCGAAACTATTGAAACGGGAATAATGAACCACATTGTAGGAACGAGACTCTAGACGGCTGAGGGTTCTCCTCCAAGTTGCATATCAAGTTCAAGTTCTCTCACTCCTGTAGACATATTGGATGACAGTTCTGTCCGCCACATTCGCTGTACCAACAAGGATGTCTGGATCTCTGCTCATCATGTAATTCTGAAAATCCTCAAGAACCATTTCTTCCGTGCCTAGAAATGAAAAGTCTTCTTTTTATATCGAACCCTGATTTTGGTAATTCGATTTTCTTGTTGCGAGTCAGGCTCGTCCAGTAACGTCCCAAATTCAAAATACAAGGCATGTGTATAGTTACTCGTTTCTTGTTCACTATAGATTTGTATAAAAATAAAAGTGTCACATGGTCATAAGAATGTTGGTAATTTGTTAAACGTCTGGTCCAATCAATTTGAAAGGTTGAAAAAGATGCTGAATAGAAGGCTGCCAATATCTCCGGGCATTCGCTATGCGTTTTATTTCAGTGGATTTCATAGTTTACTTTGTTTTATTTATTGCAGAAAAATTAGAAGACATAACACCATCTTGGTTCTAGGAAAAACTTATCATTATTTTGACACCGTTAAGACATGGCACGGTGAGCGAGCAGTAGAAATTCCAATTGTAATGGAGATGGTTAGAAAGTATCAAGGAAAAAATATTCTCGAGATTGGAAATGTTCTATCACATCATGTCAGATTTGAGCACGATATATTAGATAAGTACGAAATTGCAAAAGGGGTGATAAATGGGGATGTTGTAGATTTTAAGTCAGAGAAGAAATATGATTTAATTGTAAGTATATCTACTCTAGAACATGTTGGGTGGGATGAGAAGCCGCGTGACGATATGAAAATACCACGCGCAATTGAAAATTTGAAGACTCTAATCACGTCCCGAGGTGGGACGATAATAGTTACTCTTCCACTGGGATATAATACTGCTTTGGACCAACTTTTAAATAATGGGATAATTCGTTTCTCGAAACAATATCATCTAGTACGAATTTCTAAAGGCAATGAATGGAAAGAGGCTTCATGGGACGATGTGCGAGTTGCAAAATATAACTCACCTTTACCATTTGCCAATGGCTTACTTGTTGGCATCATTACAGTTGGACCATCTATCTAATGATGACATCATGAGCCGACCATATTTAGAATAGTGGGAAGAATGTAGACAATATCTAAGACGCCATAGATGCATACGAACAAGTAGAAAAACGCATTGGTGATCTTGTAATTGGGTAAAAAATTTGAGTCAAATTTGTCTTGGATTCCACCGAACCCATTCAGATATATTTTATAGTCGGTAGATGGAAAAGATTATTACAACTAATCTAACACCAAGCTAAAGCCATTAGGATAGAATTCAAATATGTACCTTTTCTGTTCATCTTTTGATAATAATGAATACTTTGAAGCTCTTCGAAAGGTAGCAAACTCGTTCCTGAAGATCCTGTTAAAAGATCTAGTGGATAAGAGAATGGTTGCGGCAGCGGTAAAATGAGAATGAAGCTATTGTTAGTGGTTTCAAAAGTAACCAAAACTTTCTAACTAACATACAATCAATCAGAAGCATAAGACTTGGGTTGAGTCTTGAAAAGGGTATAACCAGATACGATATGATATATGTTTATTTATGCATATCTTGACGATATCATGCCTTACATTGGAATCTGTAAGATCCTCTGATCACCTAGCTCTTGTAATGTAATTCAATCTTTTGGGCATTTATTATGGGCTGCATATCATTGATAAATTCTACTATATTTGGTCAAGGCTTACAATACTTTTGCTTGTAATGCGATAATGAACTTAATAGAACATTTATTGATATCAGCAGTTGTCATAACTCTCAAGAATGCCTAAAATGTGGCTATACATTAATCTGGTACTATTAAGAAAAAGCCGAATGAAGGACAATGAAATGGATAGCATAATCTCATACTGGCTACTACCGAGGTTGGTTGTTGCAGCCATCGTCTCATTAGAACAGCGACTTGCTGTTGTGCGACGGATACAGTTGCTGCTAGAGAGTCGCATTGAAGATACCTCACTAGATTCCATGTTATCACCACCGTCATAATACTGCAGGCTTCTCAGTATATTTAAAAAAGCAAGTGCCTTCATTTTATTATTCCTCCTACAGAGTGAAATCGTAGGTTGATCATAGGTTATATAGCGATATCTATTATCTTTTCTTTGTACTTTCTATTTTCTATAATGGCCAAGGATCCATCCATCGATCTTGGATGTTTTGTTGTTAAGGACTGCCAGATTTGGCTCTATCCATATTACGAAGAAATGCTAAATTTTCATCTAAATAATCATCATTCCCTAGATTGACCTGCATGCCAGCCAGTATTATTATTGGCTTAGCATACTGTGGTGGACAATGTTTATTAGCTAATATTTCAATCTCCTTAAGTTTTAGCATCCTTTCTGACAACTTTTCCACAGTATCAGAAGCTTTAACGTCAACGTCAACTAGTTTGTGGGACGGCTGTAAAGCAGGATCAGATTGAGCGTAAAACGTGCTCTTAATGTCGTCATTGGATTTTGTAGGTTGCTGTCTTACATTTTCATATCTACGTTCATGCACTATACTACCTGGAACGGCTCCAAAACCCGTTCTATTGTTATCACCATGGTGGTAATAAATAGAATCAGACATATCCTTCTGACTCCTCTTATTGTGTCTGTACGATGAAGGGTCATCTTGTAGGAATTTACCATTTAACCTTCCAATTATGTACTCGTACGGTCTAACAAGCATGGCGCCTCCTGAGTGAAGGTTATTATTGTGTCTGACAGCCGTACTTTTTCTTGTCAGACCTTGGCCACATATTGAGCATACCCAACTATGCTTATCAAGATTCATGTGTCTGTTATTATTTAGCTATTCTTTCTTAAGGCTGCTGCTAAAGTGCCACACAGTGTTGCACTGTATAGTTACATATTTCCCTAAAATTGTTCTGAGAACACAAAGCTTTCTGATCATCAAGCTGTGTCTTGAAAATGTTCTATATGATAAAACTAAAGATGCTGTATAGTTTTTACATTTTGATTTCTGGTCCTCAGGTATTTTCATCGTTACAATAGAGATAATTTAGGGCAAGAATATCCAGTACTTTCGTTACCTATAAAACTACGCAGAAGATAATGACAATGCAATTACTTCTGACATAGAGACTCATGAAGTTCTTATAACAATGCAATCCAAAGTCAATTCAGAAAGCGCATCCCTATTCATCATGATACTGAATCTCCTATTTCTTCCAACTATATTAATGGTCATGACAATATCTTATGTTCTCGATTCTACTACCATTTAGATGGCTGAATTTAGGATTAGTAATATCCATAGATTGAGAACTGTAGAAGTTAGAACAGTGCTAAAGCGCCTAGATTATTAGATCCTCTATATTGCTAGCGATATTATTATTGTTTTTTCCTAGTCGTTATACCCCATAGTAGCAAAATCTTCCCATCGATGACAGACAACAAAAAATTGATTAGAGTAAGAAGAAGTGAAGATTGTGTAAGAAAAATAAAGAAGAAATAACGTTCTAATCGATAGGTACAGAACATTGTTATTTAATTGATCATCATGTAAACGAATCTATCAGTTTGGACGACACGATATCTTGCTTGTTCTATCTCCAACATTCAAAGCAGGTTTGGAGAGTAACAACAAAATTTGAAGTATACACATACAATGACCCTTTAGTAGCATTATTGGAGTTCAAGCCAAACTTTTATGATCTATTACTAATTGATATTAACCTACCATATATGAATGGCTTTGAAGTGTCTAAAAGGATATTAAAATTAGATGTTAATGTAAAGGTCTGCTTTATGTCAGCTGGAGAAGTAAATCATGAAGCAATAAGAAAAATACATCCATCTTTGAACATAGGATGTTTTATACAAAAGCCAGTTACAATAGATTATTTGTTAGAGTAAAAGCAGGAGTTAGAGTGAATAAATTAAAAAAGTGTATATTTTTCAATGATGATGCACATATGCCTTTAGCTTGCATCATCATCGTCATCCATCATTAGTATTTGATTTACTTTCTTTACCAGTTCATCATTTCCAATTGGTTTATAGATAAAGCTATTCTTTGTATCTAAATCAGGAAATGCCTCCTTTCCAAATGATTCATAATAATAATAATTAGCAGTTGCAGTCAGAAAACATATCTTAACTTTATTATCTAACTTTCTGATTTCTTCATATAATCCAAAACCATTCATTGATGGCATTACAATATCAATCAGTACTAAATCGTATAGTATAGGTTTGAAATTCTCTAATGCCAAAAGAGGAGCAGTAAATGAATCAACTTTAAATCCATTATCCTCTAAAACTATCTTGAAGGTAAGATTAATGTCAGGTTCATCATCTACTATTAATATTCTTTTTTTTGTGTTTCTATCAATCTTTGTCTGATGATGATACTGATTTTCCTCCTTGTTCATATGAGTATGGGTTTGGGTAGCAGTATACTGAAGACGTAATTTCATAATTGTTTCTTCATAGTGCTTGTTGACAGCATTAGATCTTGTCCTAGTAGTAGATAAATTGTAGTAGTAGCCATTATTCACAGTTGAGTATACAGGGCATATGTTGCATTCTACCGTATCTTTCCCACAAATTATGATACTGCCAAGTTGATAATACTACTTTATAGAAAATCTACGTTATTTGTTAACATTGCTGCTTATAATTATGAAGAGTCTAACCCATCCTTTGCTCATAGATTGGAATCGTACTTTACTACTAACTTAAGTATCAAATTATCCATCTACAAATCTGGTGTAATCGTGAAGAAATGATGATGTTTTGTACACCTAAATTAAGATACTTAACTTACGATGATGAACTCCTCATCTTCAATAGCATTCAAAATCCAAAAGCCGCATATGTATTATATCTGTTGTTTTCTCTCAGATCCTGTATACTTGCTGTCAAAAGCCATAAGTTGATCTGATAACTGTGATATGGCATCGTCTTTTATCTTGTCAGGCTGTCTTAATGACTGATTTAATCCTCTTCTAATTCTTCAACCTTAGTCTATATCATATCTGCTCCTTGTCTTTCCAATTTGTGAACATTTAGAAGTACTAAAAAACATATACTTGCATAATCAAAGACTTTCTTTTTATCATGATCTAGAACGCATGGCATTTGGCAAGATGGCTTCTATTTTAATCGTAGTGCTACTAATCATATTAATACTATATGGATTGAATGAATGAATATTGTTTCTCAGCCCATTCATAAATTTTGGAGTTTGTTAACTATCAAATGTCCATTATGGACCCTACTAAATATGTGGAAATGTTAGATCCTTTAGAAATTTCTGGCGGTTGGTGTCTTGGAACTGAAGAGCACTATCTAATGATTATTACTACCTAGTAACACTGTCATTTATTCAGATGATGATGATTTAACACAAAGATACATCATTAATCTGGTAGAATGATCACTTGATCGATCGAATAATATGATCAAATAGCATGATCGATAGTACGGCTTCCCATAAATATTTGATCTATTACAAGATTGTTATGAAATATAGAAGC
>DATDFS010000016.1:0-9830 GCA_036522495.1 Nitrososphaeraceae archaeon
AACTGATTGTTAACATTTGAGCTTTTAGGGACGGAAAAATAGATAATATAGTGAACGAAGCTAAACAAATACCATCATAAATCGTTAACCTTTGCATTCTGAATCAACGTTATTTTTTGAGCAAAATAAAATACTCTGTATGGTATGTCAACGGCTAGCCTATTAGCTAACAGGCTATTATCTATGCATGTTTTATCACTAAACTTTCGACACCTTCATCATATCCATCATTTTGACTTGCATTCCATACCGATCCTCTTCGTTTTTCATATGATTATATATTCTTAATAAATCGTACGCATGCCTTAACACGTTGAACTTACCTGCGATTTTCAATTGAATAAATCTAAAAACTAGTGCATAAATTTTGAACCTTTTTAGCACTGCTTCTCTATAAGATTTAATATCATGTAAATGTTGGATGAACAATTCTGCACACCAGGTCGCAGGAATTATACCTTCGCCGAGTAGTGAATATACTGTGCCTATAGATTCGCCTACGCCAACCGATTTTCTGCCATCTGTAAATGGTTCACAATTTACCGGCGGACTAATTCGAATTGGTCTTCCGACTTTTTTTATCACTTCGCACTTGTATTTTTTTAAAAATTCATCGACAAATTTATTATTATTTTTTCTTTCAAAGTCTCCTGCTCCTATATGTGCATAGCCATTTCCAAGGGGAAAATACCAGAAATAACCAGTCATTGAAGGAAATGCCTTCAAATAAAAATCGTCAAACGGAATCTTATCGATGTCATATTTTACTTTATACTGGATAGATGGTATCCACATCTCGTTTTCTAGTTTTGGAAGGTAATTTCTATGAAATCCTGTTGAATCAATTATTATATCAAACTCCGATTCAAGGTTTTCTTTTTTTGGTACTTTGCCAAATTCGATTTTCGTGCCTTTTATCATATCTTGAATTACTTTTAATTTGTCATACGAAACCATTCCCTTTAAACCAATATCAATATTATTGTTATCATCAGTCTTGCTGTTTTGGTTTTTGGTAGTAATGCCGCCAAGATCTACCTTCATATGCTTTCCACTATGCAAAATATAGTCCTCAAAATCTAGACCACAGTTTTTTGCTAACCCCGACATTACATTTTTGCATGTCGCCCATGCACAGACAGCATCGTGTTGGGTTTCTGGCATCCTTTCAAAACCCACCACACGATTATCATGATCATCACTTAACCTATTCATAAGATAGGCCCCAGCAACTCCTATGCCGACAACTGCAATCTTCATCTAATAACAAAAAGGAAGTTTACCTCCAATAAAAAGATTAAGAAAAATTGATATTTAGTGATAT
Source organism: Nitrososphaeraceae archaeon (assembly GCA_036522495.1). Lineage (GTDB taxonomy): Archaea > Thermoproteota > Nitrososphaeria > Nitrososphaerales > Nitrososphaeraceae > Nitrososphaera_A. Next base: position 1,325 of record DATDFS010000016.1, read on the forward strand.
TTAGTGCTAACTCTATAACGCGTTCTGTCATGCTTAAATTTACAGTTGACATTTTTTTATACTATTTCCAATGCTTTCATCCTCTAAAATCAAAGTGGCAAATAGCCCTGACTTTTCCAAATATATGGAGATGATTTTTATTCAAGAAATTGAAAAATGAATATCCCTTAAAATGATTAATTGTTAGTACTAAACGTTTTCCTTGCGACATCCAAACTTAATCTATAGATAAACACAATGGAAGAAGTTCCTGTAAAAATGGTGTCCAGTAAAGCCACAAGTTAGCCGGAACGCCTGAAAGCAGAGCATGGACCAAGACCTGGCAGGATTCATTGAGGCCCCTGAAATAAAACCTAAAAAGAAGACATCCAATCCGAGTATGCCACCTATGACAATGCCACTAAAACCTCTTAACCCCTTAGAATAAACAACCGTAAGAATTACAGCCATCAATAGAGGAGTAGATAAAATCTTTATTCCAGAGTTGTCAGAAGGGAGAAAACATCATAACAATTAATTGCTTACTCCTTTACTGCTTTTATAACCAAACTGGTAATTTTTCTGCCATCAACTCGATCTCCTTCCATATACAGTTTTTATTCCAAGACCTTTACATTATCGAATCTTGCTTTCCTGATACTTTCAAGAGAATTTTCTCTGGTTAATGCGCCGTCTATGCAGCTGCACAACTTCCCAGGATTTGCTGCAGCAGTTTCAATTTGCTTGTCTGTAACAAGGTCAGATATTACAAAAGAAATAACTCAAAGGTAGATTTCCTGATTAACACGACCATTTATCAGTAGATGTTGCTTTAAGTTCCTTTATTTTCAATAGATTAAGCGATACAATTGGGTCTAAAAACAAGCCATACTACTTGATATTTGTTCGTCTTTTGTTCTTACAATTAGACAGGACGTATGCTAAAGAATACATGTTAAAGCAGAGACTTTGGACCTAAAAAAATAGGTCGAATGGCACGGGATGTATATTCAAACAGTATGGCATGGTTAAACGTATAATTGATATTAGCGTTAACTTATGTGCGTACTTTAGTAGTAGGCAGGGCAATTGTCGAAGAAAATTCGGATGCCTGGATCTGCCCGTGCAGGACTGGCATTACTGGTCGTAGGAGCAATATTCGTAGGGATAGGCACTTATCTCAAAAGAGGAGGATTTTCACTTTATGGATTGATCATGGCTATTGCAGGATTTTCAATATACATGGTTTCTTCGGTTGTCATTGCGAAAGATAGAAGGCGGAGGAGCAGGAATAAGTGAAAAATAATTATCAATAACTACTGCCGCCACACAGCATTATTCGATATAAATTGCAGGTTTAAATGGTCTAGCAAATTTTGCTTTTGATTTAGGGTCATGTTTAGTTGGTGAATTATCACCGTTTTCTTCGCTCTGTCTCTCCTCTCCTGAGCAGATGATTATCAGAGCTTGCGGATTTCCACTTTCCAAAGACAACAATCTTTTAGCATCATTTAATGGAAATATCTCATCAAAGTCTGCTGCTAATTTCAATCTCCTATTTCTTGCTTCAATTGGATCTGACAAAATATCTTCTATCATTTTTCTTATCAAGACTGGATCACTTTTTGCTTTTGACGCGGTGTCTGAATCCTTGACTAGCTGTTTCATAATATCTCCAAAGTTAGTTTTGTTTTCCAATAACATACTCGCAAGTATCTTTTGATAGATCTTTTTTTTCCAGCGTGCTGCGGTATAAATAATAATTTTTGTTGGAGTTATTTTAGTAACTTTGATAATTTTCTGAATGTCAGATATCAAGTTCATAATTAGGTGTTCTGATTCTTCTGCTATTGGATCTTTTCTATGATCATCTACTTGTGGCCATCCAGCAAAGATAATTGATGATGATAGTAATGGGAAGGATGAGGTACTACTACTGTCACCACCGATTTTTTCCCAAATTTCTTCGCTTATAAATGGAGCAAATGGAGCAAGCATCTTGATGCGGGTTTCAAGAAACAGAGATAAAATAGAAGAAACAGAATCCTCCCTGCCTTTAGTTTTGACCCTCTTCCTATACCATTGCAAGTCTTGATCAAGCGAATATAGTATGGAATGTAATGCTTCTCTTACCCTTAATTTCTCCATTGACATTGTAGTATCTGCAATAGTATATTGCAGCCTACTAACAAACCACCGATCTTCTAATTCAGTCGTCATCATTATTACTTTTCCTGCCTTTGTATTCTCTTCCTCCCTTCCTCCCGACTTTTGCTTTTTATTCTTCTCTATCAAACATCCCATTGCCATGTCATAAATATCACATAACTTGGATCGAATTCCCTTGACTGCATCAAAAGAAAGGTCAGCATCTTGTAACAGCTCCGCAGAGATCAGCATAGCCAAACGAATTGCGTCAGCACCATACTCTTTGATAGTAGAACGCAATGGAATAATATTTCCAAGCGACTTTGACATCTTCTTTCCTTCCATCAATACGGAGCCATTGACTACTATTTGCTTTGGCCAATTTTCCCTCTCAAAAATTGCCGCATGGTTAAAAATAAAGAATGACAAATGATTTGGAATCAGGTCTCTTCCAGAATGTCGTACATCAAGGGGATAAAAATAGGAGAATTCATTTCTCATCTCGTCAATCAATATCATAGGGATTTTGCAGTCTGCAGCGACTTGCACGGAATTGCCTTTTCCGAGTAGTATATAATCAAAGAAAGAGTCATCTAGATTCTCTGAATTAATGGATGAATCGTTATTGTCATTCTCATTAACGTATTTTGCAATAATATAGTATGCCATGTAAATAACGGAGTCAGAGAGGCTTTCGATAATCCAATCTTGATCCCACGGCAGTTTAGTACCAAGTCCTGATTTTCTTGCGCAGGCTCTTTCCTTTAACCAATCAATTACGTAGTTAAATTCCTGCCTAAGTTCTTCTGGTGTTATATCCATTTTGTTGGCACATTCATGTGCTATGTCTTTCCATCTTTTATCACCATAATTTATAAACCACTGATCATTCAATAGTTTAACCACGCATTCAGTACCGCATCTGCATCTAACAGGTTTCTTTACCATTTCAAACATTATGTCGGCAGAGCCAGCTTTGATTATTTCCTTCTTTATCTTGTCCTTTGCCTCGGCTACTGACATACCTGCATATCTACCGGTAATTTGGGACATTTTGCCTTTGTAAAATTCATGGGAGTACAACTCGTCAGTGGCCCTTTTCAGTTCTAAATCCCCTTGATTCTTCGCTTTGAACCTCTTTATGATTTCCCCGGCAGGCGTTACACCATTATTATCATTATTATTACTAGAATAGCCTTCTGATTCAATTATCGTTATTGGTTTTACTATTTCTTCGGCTTTTAGTCCGAATTCATTATTAACATTACTGCTAGTAGAAGTACTCTGTTTTAAATCTTCTAATGCCTGATAATCATAAGGTGCATGTGCCGGGACTGACATTACTATTCCTGTGCCATTATCAGATTCTACAAATGATGCTGGATACACAGGAATTGAAACCTGTTTAACTGGATCTTTAACATACCTACCAATTATTTCTTTTCCCTTTAGAGTAGATTTTATTATAACTTTATGATTTAGAAATCCTAATTTTCTAGCTGCATCACTGCTAACAATCCATTTTTCATTATCAATTTGTATTTCGACATATTCAATTTCAGGATTGACCCACAGATTAGTTACACCATAGATAGTTTCTGGTCTCAAAGTTGCGGTTGGGATTATACATCTATCATTATCTTCTAAAGTAAATTTAACTATTGTATATTCATTGAAGTCTGGTTCAATATCACCAATTGTATCATGCTGGCTAACCGGATTTTGGTCTTTTGGACACCAACCAACTGGATGGGAACCTTGGACTATCAATCCTTTTTTTAACAAGATTCTAAATTGCCATGAAATGAATTTTGAATATACTTTATCTATAGTCGTAAATTCACGTCGCCAATCTATAGAATAACCCATCTCCCTCATCCCGAGTTTGATCTCGTTATGGAAGTAACTGGCAATTTTTATAGGTTCAACAAAGGTTTCTATCGCATTGTCTGAAATATGATAGACGTTACGAAATGTCTCCAGTAGTTCTTTATCACCTGCTGCAACTCTGCGCGACATGCCAAGGATAGGCGTTCCTGTATAGTGGAAACCCATTGGAAACAATACATTGTAGCCTTTCATCCTCATATACCGTGCATGAGTATCAGCAAGAGTATAGGTTCTTCCATGTCCAATGTGTTGTGGAGAGTTGGGGTAAGGATAAGCTACAGTTATGAAATATTTTTTCTTTGCAAAATCTGGATCAGCCTGGAAGATCTTTTGCTCCTCCCACCTTTTACGCCACTTTTCTTCAATCGAATTCCAATTTATCATTGTCTTCGTTCTATCATCATTGTTGCCGCCGCTGGTAGCAGCAGTACTGATACTTGTCAAGTTCTTCATCATCCTGCTATGTTTTTCATAACCAATTCTTCTGCTGAAAGTAAAACTTCTTTAATTCTGTCCTTAATCATCCCGTTACCGCCAGCACCACCCTGACCAAATCTGTCGTCGCCTCCTCCTGAACCTCCCAATTGGGTCGAAATTTGTTTTGCTATGATACTAGCCTTGATTTTCAATCTTGCTTTTTCACCAACAAATACAACCACCCGTATTCCCTGACTTTTTGAAATCAATGCTATATAGATTAATGATGGATCAATTTCAACAGATTTTTCACCAATAGCAATGCAATATTCGTCATCAAGTTCCTCGTCATACACACTGTAGAACTTTATGCCATTAAATGATAGCTGCTTTGCCTCTGTAATAATTGACTTTGCCATAGAAGGAGCAATTTTTCTGAGTATTGTCTTGATCTTTCGCCTTGCCGCTTCTGCATCATCTATGCTTTTTTGGGAAGATTCAACAACTTTTTCCTTACTTGAACCCAGAGACTGCGCAATAGCAGTAAGCTGATTTTCCTGCTTTTGTGTGTAATTTACAGCTGCCTCGGCAGCGACAAAATCTAGTCTTACTATACCATCCTGTATTCTTTCTGCTTTTGTAATTTTGATAAACCCTATTTCACCAGTCTTGTTAACATGTGTTCCGCCACAAGCTTCAACATCCCATCCCCCAATGTTTACAATTCTTATATTGTTGGTTGGAACTACACCTCCTTGATATATTCTAAACGTATACTTCTGTTCAGCATCACCTCGTCCAAATAGCCTGATTATAACTGGCAAATCTTGTCTGATCACATTGTTAGCAGTTTTTTCAATTCTCTCAACTTCTTCCCTGTTCAGAGCGGAATGATGGGTAATATCAAGTCTAGCATAATTTTCTTCTTTAAATGCGGAATTTTGCCAGACCCACGATCCAAGGTTGATCCTAGCAGATGTGTTAAGTACATGAGTTGCAGTATGATGTTTAGTAATCAAATCCCGTCTTCGATCATTTACTATTCCATATACGGTGTTGCCTTCAACAAAATCTCTTGCATCTTGCAATTTATGAACCACAATATCTGTCTGCTTTATAACATCAACTACCTTTACACCGTCGATCTCGCCTGAATCAGGTTCTTGTCCACCACCCCGTGGATAAAATGCGGTTTGATCTAGTATAACATATTTATTTTCTATTACCTTTAGAACCTTGCTAGTAAACTCACGTATTGACTTGTCTTCATAATACAGTAGCCTTGTTGGTAAAAGTCCATCTAAACCGTAAATTGGTTTTTGAACCTGTGTTGCTGTTTGCGTAGTATGAAGTTCAGCAAGTTTAGTGTAAAAAGTGGATGGTATATTTTCTATTGCTCCTAACTCCATCAAAAAATCTGGAGTAATACCATCTGATTCATACATCCTGATAAGATCATCGACTGTTACTTTCTTTTTACTGCTCTTGATAGAGGTGGCAATTGCACTCATCCTTTCTCTAGAACCTATATATCTACTTGATTCTATCTGCAAAATCGTTCTGACGTCTTCCCTATGTTCATCAAGTTCGGGATACATCTGCTTCAGATAGTCAGTATGCATATCAGCAACATCTTCAAGTTTAATAATCCAGCCCATCCTTTCCAAAATTGAAAGTGCTCTTCTTAGAATTACTCTAAGATTATATCCTCCGCCTACGTTTGAAGGCAGAGCTCCATCTGAAATCGAAAATAATAATGTTCTGGTATGATCCGCAATAGTGTAGATTGCTTCATAAGGAGCAATCATTTTTTTAAGCTGATCATCGGATATTTTTAATTCTTTGGCAATCAATGATTTTAGTGCCCTTAGGTCACCGCCCATGGCGTCAAGTTTACTAGACACTGCCTCAAAATATTTGGAGAGAATATCTGAATTCTCAAAAGTTCCAGTAGCATCAATCAGTTTCCCTATTACTGGACCAAAAGAGCAATCATAACTTGTTGGCGTTCCCATTGTAATCCATGAAAATCTCTCAAGTCCTGCACCCATATCAATAATTTTATTAGTCATTGCATGATAGTTATTCTCGTTTCCTTCAAATTCGGTAAAAACAGCATTGCCTAATTCAAGTCCACACACAAAATATTCTAGAGAATAGCCAAATGCGCCTGCACCCATCCAGACATCTTCTACAAAAGTGATTTCCTCTGGCTTTATTCCAAGTCCATTTGTAAGTAGCCCATAATCTAGATCAATACATCGATCTTTCCAGTAACCGCCGGGAGCATCAGCATTGCAGATCTGCCCAACCATACAGAAACCTGTATAGTGTCTGCCGCTCAAACCCACATTTTCAATGTCGTTGAAGCGTAAACACATCTGTGGAACAAGAAGTGGATTTGCAGGTAGCTCGAAAACCACCTTGTTTCCCATTACTCTTTGAAAATCGACAATTGACGCTATCGTGAAATATAGGTCATCACGCCATCTACAGACTACTGGATATCGCCTAGTTATTGAGTGACCGTTAAATTGAAAATACTCTTCTGTTTCTTTCCAAGCATTAACGTAATCAAGCCGCTTATTTGTTGGAGGTTTACCTATAAAACTATAATTTTCATGGTCAGGACAGAGCATCCTTTCAACCAGTGTCCAAAAGAATTTTCCACAGCTACTACACCTCTGACGCTTAAAACCCATTCTATCGAATAAAGAAACTTTATAGTATCTATTTGGATCAGATGAGAAAAGATTAGTAAGTTCTTTTTTACCCAATGTTTGCTTTCCCTAATAATAGCTGGTAAATAATAGTGACTTATATCTTCCTTTTGACAACTTCAATAACAGATGGTCCCAATGGGAGATATCGTGGAAAATAGATGCGAGTACAAGTAAGCAACTTTAAAGTAGATTCGAAGGAGTACAAGATTGCACATGATATCTTTCGAAACAAATTTTTAAACATGAGTAAAGCTGGTGAGATAGAAATCGATTATTATTCTTCCCAGGCATATTATACTTGAAAGGCATCACACATGACCATGAGTGTAGTATTACACAACCGACATTGAGCAAAGATACCATCGTCCTTGTAACGGCCCAATATACAAAGAGAAATATAGAAAGTGTATCGAGTGGGATCAAAAAACCTTGATAACTCACTTGATGGTAATGTCATAGAGACACAAGCGATCACACAGTTCTATGGCGCCGCTGGAAGTGGAAAGACTGTTACAGTTTATGTGCGAGTTGCAAAAACAAAATCCTGGTTGTAAAGTAACCTACCTATATGTTGAGAGTAAGTTTAGGCCAGAAGAATTTCTCAAATTGCAATAGCAAAGTTGCATCTTGATAAAGCTTCGATATAAGCAACAAAGGAAGGTTAATTAATTATTTCATTCTTCTTTATTTACACCATATTCCTATGTAGATACCTTGAGTTTGGAAAAGAAAGTCACTTCGCTTTCTGTGTCATGTTCTTTTACAAGAAATATATTTTAACGTAACAAATGGTTTGTGAGCTTTTTGCCTTGCTAATTAAAGGTAATAATAACTAGAACCTCACCGTTTGATTGTTCATCACCCTAATGTATTGATACACACAAGTCATTACAAAGATGCAGCATTTGATAATGCAAAAGAGGGTGATTTCATTTATTTGGACCGCCTTACTATCCTGAATCTCCCACCCCAAACTAGACGAGCTTTACAAGCAATGGTTTTAGTTCAAAGGACAATGAGGAACTCACACATATATTTAGAAAGATAAATGATAGAACTGTAAGGCATTGCTATGCAATCCCTCATCTCGTTTCTTTATGTGCTATTTTAGAGCTGTGTCAAGGCATAGGCCTTTCTTGGCGGGATTGCATAATAGCAGAACAACGCTAATAGAATAATCTTTTTATTGTAATGACATCAACCGTTATAAAGAATTGCCTATGTAAAAAGAATAATGACACAACACTACCATCACCATCTAAGTGATAAATTTCTTCTGTATTTGAATTCTTCATTGGCAATGGAAAATGCAGCTTTAGAAAGAGTTCAAAGAAGAGTACAACAAACAA
>DATDFS010000017.1:0-4636 GCA_036522495.1 Nitrososphaeraceae archaeon
CATAGATAGAAATTTATCAATTGCAGTCTGTCAGCTGAGGTATGATTGTATATTTGTGATACAGGACATACTACTAGCTCAAATCCTCTTCTGTCTATGCTCAAATTATACAGCTTATGGTCACTATCATATCCTGAATCAGCTGCTGCTGCCACGTAACGTACTCCTTGTGGAAGTGAAGAAGAGCATGTTATTGTAGGATATATCTGATTATCTTGTACATCAGTCTGAGTAAAATCTGCTGATAGAGGTACTATTAACGAACCAGTACTTGATACTAAATGGAGTTTATATCCAAATATCCAAATATCCACTGCTTTGTATGACTGAATTGAATCCCCGCATTGCATCATCAGTATCTATACTTGAACATGGTACTACTCCTTTGATCATGATGGATGATTTATGCCAGACAGATGGCCTTTTGCTCTAAGCAATGTACTACTATCTATTGCAACAATGTAAGGATCAACGAATTTTTCCTTGATAAACAACAACACCACCATAGCAGCTATCCTTTCTTTGATGTCAATAGATATGTTGGCTAGTCTCTGTCAAATGTCCTTCTGTCAGGAAGGCTAGTTAATCCACGTGCTTTCAATAATACCTTTCTGTTATATGGATAATAATCCATAACAAGGAAACTATGCAACGCTCTGCTAGAATCCAATCTCAGCCATATTCTGACTACAAAACATCTCAGTATTACAGTTGGTGGGTAGACATATAGTCTTCCTCTTCATCTCTTCCTGTATGATTGTGGCCAAGGGTATCATCGCTATGAAATATAGAATGCCAATTAAGATGGATTCTGAAGAACTGTTTGTTGCAGCCAGCCTTTGGGCCGATTTGATCGTTATTCACCATAAAGCATCAGACACCCTGAGGCTATCCTTATACCAAGTCATCGATTGAAATTGGCAAAAACATAAACAGCGATTTATGCCCCAGTCTCGATTAACTGACTGTCGCCAAGTTTGTAATTATCATGACTATGAATCAGATAGCTTTGCATTTGCTCTTTTTACCAGATCTTCTATCGTAATTGGTTTCCGGATAATGGCAGGTTTTTCATCGTTCGACGTGCCTAGGGCCTAAGTCATCCTCCCCTTCTCTTTGTATGTCAAACGCTGTAACAAAGCAGACATTGACTTTATCATCTAATTTTCTTATTTCATTATATAATTCAAAGCCATTCATTTTTGGCATATTAACGTCAAGGAGCGCCAAAGCATATGATTTCTTCTCTTCTTTGAAAGATTCCAATGCCGATAGCGGATCATTAAATGCATCAACTGGATATCCGCTATCTTCTAAGCCGATGCTAAAGGCTAAGGTGGTATCAGGTTCGTCATCAACAACAAGCAATATCCTTCCGTTATTATTCATTGTTATTACCCGATAGTATCCTCAATGACTGTCTTCCCATGTTTGCTTGCTGGCAGGCTGAATGTAAATGTATCTTCCTTACTGCAATACGTATATTATTATTATCGTCTGCGACGCACATAAAATCCCGCTATACTAATTATGATTATTGTTGTTATGATTGACTGATTTTAGCTCTTCCCTCAGATCTTTTACTAAATCGTCTATTTTAATTGGTTTTCTAATAAGGCGTCTTACGCCCAGCGTAGGAAATATTTCTTTTCCAATCTCTTCATAATAATGCATTTCAGAAGCGGTAATAAAACAGACCTTTACTCTTTTATCAATTTCCTTCATCTGTTGATAAAATTCAATCCCGTTCATGTTCGGCATTTTGATATCAAGAAGCAACAAATCATAGAAACCAGCTTTGAAATTCGATAACGCTTCCAAAGGATCATTAAATGCATCAACTGTAAATCCGCTATCTTCTAAACCTATCTTGAAGGCTAAAGCGATATCGGCTTCATTATCCACAAGCAATATCTTATTATTGTCATTTTTCATTGTTGTTACTGGTTCACTTCCTTCTCTCTGATGTCATGGTATACTGCTGGTGTTGCTGTTGTTGCTGCTTTTTGTTAAGCGGAAGACTAAATGAAAATATGGCTCCTTTCTTTGTTCCTTCATTATTGTTCTCGGCCCATATCCTGCCACCATGTACTTCAATAATACTCTTGCAGATAAACAAACCCAATCCGGTACCAGTTTCTGATTTTGTAGCAAACTTTGTAAATAGCCTTGGCATTATTTCTGGATCTATGCCTTTGCCAGTGTCTTTTACACTTACTACAACTTCCTGTCTTTTGCTTCCATGGTTCTCCTCCTCCTCTGCAGTGACATATATCGAGCCTTCTTCCTCTTTCTTAGTAAACTTGAGCGCGTTACTTAACAGGTTGGAGATAACCTGAATCATCCTTGCTCTGTCTGCCTCAACAATAATACTGTCAGAGTCAGTTGTTTTAGGCTCATAGAATAGCCGGACATCATCATCGTTCTTTTCGATCTGATTTCTATAATCCTCTACAATGTTTGATATCAAGTCATTGAGGTTCAACGGCTCGATCTTAAGCATCAACGTTTCACTTTCAATTCTCGTAACATCTAGTATGTCATCAGTAAGTTTTTGAAGTCTAGCAGCGTTTCTAGACATTGCCTGGATCATTTCCTCTTTTCTTTCAGGATGTTTTTGCAATAGCTCAGAATACGATAAAATAGCTTGAGTGGGTGTCCTAAGTTCATGACTTGCCATATTGATAAACTCCTTTTGCATTTTATCTGCTCTTCTTAGCTCTTCGTTTAGCATGCGTTCATTCCAAAGCAAATCAAACACAGATCTGAATGATTCCACACTGCGCCTGCTATTAGAATATACTGCAAAGCCTATTGCTTCTGAAAACCTTTCAGCGTTAGGTTCTTTAAGTTCGGCTCTGATGAATTGTTCACCGTCCACAATATACATGCCATATGGAGAATTATTGCCATTTAGAATTTTGATGGCAGGTGCATTGTCAGTTATCTTCTTGACGATCCTTGAATTCCCTGCGGAGAGAGGACAGATCATCCTTACAATTGCCCCGTTTTGTGAGGCCTTTATTGTATAGTCAATAACTCCTAGCCTTTCCAGTCTTTCCAACGATTTAACGTTAGGAAGATGGATTAGCAGCTCCCTTTTCGCAGATTTAGCTAAATCAAGTAGAATCTGGCTTACTCTTTCGCTGTTATTTAATACTTCAAATATTTCTGCTTCAATTCCGTCTTCTATTTCTCTAAACCTTTGATCGGCTGGAATTGACTTGTTCCATAGGCTCTCAAAGACATATTTCTGCTGTCCCACCAGATCCTTTACATTACTGTATATCACTTGCGGTATATGTTGTTGTTCTTCTTCTTGTAGAGTTGCAGATGCCATATACTCCGTTTCACTAACTGAAAAATTTGCTCTAATGCCATCTAAATGACGAACCTCTTTAGCAAATTTCAGCAGCTCCTTACAGTACTGGATGTTATCTTTGGTAATGTTAGTAATGTATCTTAATTTGATATCTTTGGCTTTAAGATCTACTAGTAATTTTTTGTATGCCTCGACTTCGATAATTAGCGAAGGAGCTTTATAATCACCACAAGAATCTATTCTGTCTGAAATGGATAAAAAGTGTAATATTGTATTCATTACATTTTGCTCACCAGACAACACCTCTGTCCTTTCATTGGTTTCGGTATTTGGAGTTGCTCGCCTTGCCAATTGATAATACTATGACATAAGGCGGCTATATAAAGTGGAATACAGAAATTAGGATATATATGAGCACCATTTGTTGGATAACGAAATTTGCTGTAATTATCCATATCTCGGATTTACTTTGTAATAAGATTCGTCATACAAATATTATCAATAGCAATGACATCACAATTAGAGGAGTCATAACTAGCCTCAAAAAGTAGACAACATTGCTGTGCAAAGAGGACAGGCGTTAGCATCATTTCTTCGGCCAAATGATATGAATTCATCGGTGACATGGATGAGCAAGCAAGCTAGTAATATTAGGCGCGTTAATCCTACTTATATTACTAACTATACCATAAGCATCTTCAGATCCACAACATTGTTATCAATATAGTGAAGGGCGAAATGGTTCCACTCCTGTTGATGTATGTCACAATAATAGCCAAGCGTTCTGTGATGGATGTCATCAAGGGTATAGTGATGCGATTTCAAGCAACGGGAACTCCTGATTCCAACAAGGCGAATCAAGTCAGGTGAATATGCATGGAAACAACTGTGATCTGGATATAAACCAAACATAGAATGTAGAGTGGTGGTAACTGAGGCAATTCGTATCATGGCACAAATCCTAGATGTATGTTGATATGCGCAACTGTGAAGTAATGTTCTCCATTGATAAGATACATGGCTGATAACATCAAAGCCAAAACTTTGAATGTGATGGCTGCAGTATCCTTAATACATACAGTCTCTTTTATGAGATATAATGGTATGAGAGACAGATGAGGCTCCATGAATTAACTTGTATTAGCAGTCAATGGCATGGACAAATAGAGAGCATCGATATGATGTAGCAGAGTGAGTTAGAAGAATAATGTTCAATCTATTTAGAAAGAAGAAAGAATATATTTACGAAATCCTTTTACCAGGAGAAAAATCACAAAAAGAAAAACCGTTTAATACACCAAAACAGGAAAAAGA
>DATDFS010000018.1:0-3162 GCA_036522495.1 Nitrososphaeraceae archaeon
GGTTTTCTCGCCATAAAACCCTCGTCTTTTCCATGCCAAAATTTGACTCCAGTTTCACCAGCTTTCCAGCATAGCCAAACTTCTTCATCAAATCGCATCGAAGGAAAATCAAGCAGACCATCGTCGACACTTTTTATTACAACTCCTAGATCTTCTAGCTTTTCAATTGATCTGTAAAGGTTGGAAACAGCGCTATTTAATTCCTGTTTCTTAATGATGAATCTTTTTATTGAAGAATTTGATTCGGTTATCCTTTGCAATTCTTCTTGAAGCGCTACAATATTATTCTTTTGATAAACAATTGAATTGAATCGTCGTTTAACTTCGGGCAAAGCTTTGTTTGCGCCAATGGGAGTGTATGTTGTAAACATCAGATTAGATAATTGCGAAGAGAAGATAATTTATGTATTGCTTTAAAAAGGTTTATTGCAATTGAGGGCTTAAGTTAACGGTACCGATTTGAGGTCTTTTTCTTTTGGGCAGTAATCTTTCTTGCGTTTTTGTAAGTAGTTGGAGGGCTATCCTTAATCCCATCGAGATCTCCTAATCCATGGGGATAATTTTCCCATTGATTGGATCTTCCAAATAAGTTGTCAAGTTTAGCTGATGTGGTAAAAGACAATTTGTTTAACGTCAAATGCAAAGTCTCATGACTAATCAATGATGTTGCTATTTCGGCGATCCTGCCTTCGCCATAATACTCTTGCCATGACCTGTAGTTAGAAATGAATGCCCGGGACCTTCCGTAATATGGTACGAACATTAGTCCGCGTTTACCAGCCATTCCCTTTAGCCGAAGCTCCACTACCATCCCTAGTTTCCCTGCGGAATTATCATCGTTCTGAAAGACTGATTAACGTTCTCTCCAGAAATAATAAATAAAGGAGGTTCTAAGAATGTTCTTTTTTTGTATTTTCGCCTTATTTTTTAAGGAAAAAACTTACATTCCATGGGTCAAGTTCAATTATTAAATACATTTGGAAAACGAGCCGCTTCAATGTAACATCAAATGTAGCAGATTAACAGTCTATTGTTGAATTTCTATTCGATTGTAGTTGCAGATACTGAAGAAGACTACTGAAAAAATTGCGATTTTTTAATATTTTGTAGTAATATAGAGCATCTGTCCTTGTAATCAAGATCCTATCAATTAAACTTGATACCAAAATCACGGATTAGTAAAAGGAAATCGTTTGTCTGTCACATATATATGATTAAATAGAGAAAGATCAAACCTGGGTTTTATTCATAATCGATCGATAATCGAAAGGCAACATAACGGGTATCGCTCTCTCAATCTTGTTTTTTCGACTATAGAATATTCAATGAAATACGTAGATCCGCGCTTTATTATCAAGAGGAGTTTAAAGCCAAAAGGTTCATCTTTACTGTTAAGAGATATCATTTATGATAAAACCCTAGAATTGGATCTTAATGATTTCAATTGTGTTTATTTAGTTGGTGCAGGAAAGGCAACAGGTGGAATGGCGGAGGCACTCTATAGAATATTAAATGGAAGGGTTGCAGCAGGAGCCATAAATGTTCCTTACCAGACTATCGTACATATCGACAAGGTTTCCGTAACTCAGGCAAACCATCCCGCTCCCGATGAAGCAGGAGTTGTTGGGACCAAAAAGATCATCGATATACTAAAAAAAACAGGGCGCTCCGATTTAGTATTCGTTTTGTTATCTGGTGGAGGCTCTGCACTAATGCCGTTACCTTCAACCGGAATAACAATCGGAGATAAGCAGCGAATTATCAATATGATGATGTCTGCTGGTGCTTCTATCGATGAAATTAATGTAGTTCGTAAACATCTCTCGAAGATAAAAGGCGGACAGCTATTGAGCTTTGTAAAGACTGGTTGCACTGTAATTTCTCTGATTTTGTCAGACGTTATAGGAGATAAAATTGAAATCATCGCATCCGGGCCTACTACCCCCGACAGTTCAACATTCAGAGATGCAGAAATAATTCTAAAGAAATATGATATCTGGAAGAAAATAAAAAATTCTGCTGCCGGAGAAGTAATAATTAAAGGTATAAATGGAATTATCAAAGAGACCCCAAAGCCAGGAGATCCTGTTTTTGGGAAGGTTCACAATCTTCTAGTCGGTAACAATGTACTTCTATGCCAAAAAGCGGAAATGTACCTAAAAAAACATGGCTTGCAAGCCGTTTATTTAGGTTCATCTTTTGATGGTGAAGCAAAGAAGTTCGGGCGTTTGCTTGCGCGACTAGCTGCCGAAATTGAAAAACCCCCAACTGCTTACATCTTGGGAGGAGAAACAACAGTAAAATTGAATAGATTAAACAGTAAAGGATTGGGAGGCAGAAACCAGGAGTCCATACTGGCAGCCGCATTGAAGTCAAAATTTCATCACGAAGAGGACATCACCATTCTTTCAATGGGCACTGATGGGATAGATGGCAGGTCGGATGCAGCTGGTGGCTTCGTCACACCAAAAACAGTGTCCATGCTTAGAGAAAAAGAAACGCAGATGAAGAAGTACCTCGATAACCATGACAGCAACATTGCGCTGAAGAAATTAAAGTCGTTAATTATGACGGGACGAACCGGAACTAATGTGAATGATATTTCTATCATATGTAGATTAAAGTAGAACGGCAAATTTGCCATCGACCAATATCTTTAATCATTCTCCAAACATCTATAGTATGTCACCCCATTCACTGTGACGTCTTCTATTTTGAATACTCTATTTCCCGTCCTAGATTTTTGTTTTTTAGAAATGATCCCTCTGGTAAGATCGTTCACGAGGTCAGTCATACCCAACTTTAGCATGGAATAGTTTACGTCCTCTTCTCTGATACCTACTGCTTGTGCAATCTCCTTTGCTGAAAAACCACTGTCCTTATTTCTGCAAAGAAATTGTACTATTATACTGCTCAGATCCTTGTGAGCATCAAATTCTGCCGCATCTATCGGTGGTGGTGGTGGAGGACTCATATCTTAAACATCACATAATAATTAGGTATAATAATAAACCCTTGAATATTAGTATACAACTAGAAAATAACTATTATCAGATCAGTAACCGCATTAAAGGTTGGCTTCAATTATCAAAGGAGAAGAACTTTCTTTATGTAATTAACGAGGGATATTGGTTTAGTCCTGAACTAAAACTGATTATTATT
>DATDFS010000019.1:0-30782 GCA_036522495.1 Nitrososphaeraceae archaeon
TATAGAAGCGGAAACAGGAGTAAAGGTGACACTGATAGGGACAGGTGTTGATGTTGATGACGTAATTGATCGCAGAAAAGCATGATTTTAAAAGAGGCCATTAGCTCATACTTCTTGGGTCCGAAAGATTTTGCAACTAAAAGAAAGGTAGGTTGGGAATGTTCTTTCAGCAAGCGGAACTAATTCTTGTGTGTTTGATTTAATTGCCTTTACAAATCTATGGCGATGAGGTTTATCCGACTTTGCGGGTAGACCTTCGTGAGATTTATCAGACTGCGAACTTCTCTAGTCTATAATTAGCCACGATTGAGTATATTATACAGATACTATAACATAGATCATTAGGGCAGAGTTTAATAGTGTACGAATTAAGAATAATGACAAATTGCGACTCAAATCACCCTGTTACATTGAACTATACGACATGAAAGATTTTGGCAGACTAGTTTGTGCCTTGGAGCGCGCTCCATTACCAGCTTTCTCATTGATTTTAAACAAAGAGCATGTATTTGCAGTTCAAACAGATTTTATAAACGGTAGGCCAGTAATTTACATCGTTAAAAGCGGTCAATTCAAAAATGGCCAGTATCTTGCCTATAGAGTTACAGGATGCACAGAAGAAGTTGCAGTAGTTGACTCAGTTGGAAACCCGACTTTCGTTTATTCTCCAATTATTCACATTGACAAATTTCCCCCTAGGCTTACAAAGGCAGCTAGGGTCAATAAGAAATCTGGCTATATTGCAATAGGATTAAAGGATCTATCAAGTTTAGCCAAAGTTGCAGCCTATAAAACTATTTATGATGAGCCTCCCTTACCTCTCTTTCTCTTTAAAGAAAATACTAATAATAGAAAAAATTTTGTTATTGGAGCTGCAATGAGTTTAAGTGAATCTGATACAATGTCTTACTTTTATTACGTTTTAGTCGATGACGAACCAAGGGACCGTTTTTTGAGGTTCTCTAGTCAAAGAGTGGAACAACCCTCTTTTTCTAGTAGAGTAGATGAACATGGAAACATCTATTTAAAATTGATTAAGCTTGTCGAAAACCATCCCCTGGTAGAAATTCATGGATAAACCTTCTTCCTTTCGCCAAAGGATGGATAATTGTTCAAAAAATAAGAAGAGCAAAATAGTGTTAGCGCTTGACCCGTTACAAAGAGATGATCTTATTGAATTTGTTAAAATGGTGATTAAACTGGTCGAAAAACACATCTGCGCAATCAAGATTAATTTTCATCTTATCTTACCGTTGTCTCTTTCACAAATGTCAGAAATAAATGATCTAGCCCATTTCTATGGGTTGCAGTCTATTGCAGATATTAAGTTGAATGATATTCCCAAGACTAACGAAATTGCCATTGAATATCTCTTGAAGATGGGTTTTGATGCAATAATAGTCAATCCTTTTATAGGAAAGGAAGCATTGCAATCTGCAACAAGTCGGGCTCACCAGAAGAATAGTGGGATCATTGCATTAGTCTATATGAGCCATCCAGGAGCAAAGGAAGGTTTTGGCAGAACTGTGATTAATCATAATGATCATCAAGATAAAAGCAATAATAGGATCACTATGATGTATAAAGTGTTTCTTGAGTACGCTTACGCATGTCATGTAGACGGTATCGTAGTAGGTGCGACAAAAGTAGATATTTTAAAAGAAATATCTAGCGAAAAACAAATTCCTATATATTCTCCAGGATTTGGCACACAGGGAGGTGACATACAAGAGGCTGCAAAAAACGGCACCGATTACTTTATCATTGGCAGTTCGATTATTTGCTCGAATAATCCTCTGAGTGTTATCGAAGAAATTCGACGCCAGATTTCTTGTGTTTAATTTGTTTCCAAAAACTTTTTAGCTTCCGTTAAAAGGCTTTTTGCATTCATGTAAGTGAGTTTCTTTACGGCATTATCATAATTCTCCCATACGTATCCAATATGTTCATTTGAGAGAATAATTTTCCTTGTATCAGTTCTAATAATATGGAAAATGACCTCCTTTTGAATTAATATTCCCCCACGCGTATATTGGTATTCTATCTTCTTCCTAAAGCCTTCTAGAAAATTCACATCTTGGATTCCGGTTTCTTCGAATATCTCACGCCGTGCGGCTCCTAATTCATCTTCCCCAACCTCTATATTACCCTTTGGAAAATCCCAATGCCCGGCTGTATGATGTAACAGTAAAAATTCTGCTTCGTTTGAATCCTTCTTGATTGAAGCCATAATTGCTCCTGAAGATCGTTCATATATCATACATGATCCCATCTTTTTTAATGAGTTTTTGAATGATGCTCCAGATACTGGTCCTCGATTTCTGTTTTGTCTCCGTCATCACTATCATCACCCCAATCATCACGATGAGTTATTTTTATTTTGTACTATTGAATCTCTATTCTCTAACTTCTATTGTTCATAGCCTCCTCTATCCATACTCTATCTAAATATTATTTTCCAAATCTTCTTATTCTGCATTGGTACGTTCTAATAGCTCGCATCAGATCGATTTTGCGGAATTCAGGCCAAAAGACATCCATAAACACCAATTCACTATAGGCACTTTGCCATATGAGAAAACCACTGAGCCGTTTTTCGCCAGATGTTCTTAATATTAAGTCTGGTTCAGGTTGAGGTAAATGTGATGTATAAAGACATGATTCGATTACTTTTTCATCAATTTCGTTCTCATTTATTCTTCCAGATTTAACCATTGACACAATTTTCCTTACAGCCTCTACTAGTTCTTTTTGTCCTCCATAAGCAATGGCTATATTAAGGAACATAGAATTATAATTCGCAGTAACCTCCTCGAGTTTGGTTAAAATCTCTTGAAGCGATCTTGGAAGAAGCACAACGTTACCTATCGCCTTAATTTTCATTTGGCGTTTATGTATTCTTGAGTCTTTATGGAGTTTTTCAAGCTTTATACGCAACACCTCGTAGATGTTATCTAGCTCCTCGTCTTTTCTCTCTAAATTCTCTGTAGATAAAACGTATAAAGTAGTAATCCTGATTCCCAGATCATGAATCCAATTCAAAAGTTCTTCCGCTTTGTCGGCACCGATGGAATGACCCTTGTATCTTCCAGCGAAATGATATTTTGCCCATCTCCTGTTTCCATCTAGGATTATTGCAATATGATTAGGAAGAGGATCTTTTAGAATTTGTGACCCTAATCGACGTTCATAAATACTATAAAGGCCGCTGTGTTTAAGAATGGTTTCCGCAAAAGCCATGCTGCCAATTTCTGATATGCCCATTTATGTACATCTTCTGCATGATAAACAATGATTTTATTGTTATCATCATAATAATAATCATAATCAAGACAAACTGAATAATGATATTTTATCAATGCTTGAGTACTTCTCCTCCTTTTTTATTTCTAAAGTATTGGAATAAGAAAGTGGCGGCTACCAACGTTATTGCCAAACCTATTAGAAGAGATGAAATCAAGGTAAACGGATTCGTACGTTCGATCAAAACTGATGTAAATTGTAGGATGGGGAAATAGAGCAATGCTAATACCACTAGACGCAAGATATCAGACATAGCTGTTATACTACCCTTAAACCAATTACTCAGTAGAGCACCTACCAATATAGTAGCAATTCCGATCCATAACAATGTAATGGTACCATGAACAAAACTCCCAACAATTACTCTGTCTTTTATTATTTCCATTACTCCCATATTTGGACTAATTGCTTCAGGAGGAATACTTGAGAGTCCATTTGCTATCGAAGCTAAGATAATCAGGATGCCAGCAAAGGCCGAGAAGATTCTAATAAAGGCCGTAGGTGTTGGTCTTCCAAGAGAGGCTAAAGACTTGTCTACATCAAAGGCACGAATAATAAAAGCGCCTCCCAGAATGCTTAATACTAAAGCAATAGCTTCCCTAGTCAATCCGAATACAGTGGCAAGGCCGCTTGCAACTAATAATGCACCCGGGACCCCTAGAAAGAATTTTGAATATCGCGGGTCGTAAACGAGCATTTTGATATACCTGCCTAGCACAGCATATGAGTACTCAACACTTCGGCTGTGTTTAATAATAATACGCTGAATAGATATAACCGGAACCATTGATTGAATAATAGGTATAACTGTCTCATCATCCTCGCCATCAGAAACAAGTACTGCAGCATCAGCCTTGTACTGCGCGAGGACGTCATGAATCTCAAAACCAATCTTTTCGTCAGCCTCAATCCCGCGATTAAACTTACCAGAGACGAGAGCGACCTCTGACTCGTATCCTTTACTTATTAGTTCTTCGTATGTTTTGATAGCTCCAAAAATTGCGTTAGCATCTGCGTCTTCTGGATCTTCTATTGCCAATCTGATTCCTGCATTGATGCAAGAATCTCTTCCTAAAATAGGGGTTTCTATACCGCCTTTAGAACCAATATCATCATCTCTGTCTATACACAACACGAGAATTCTGTGATGAGTTGAAGATCTAGATAAACTACTAGCGTGGGACCTGTTCTTTTGAAACTCACCAGCATCAGAAATTGCGGGCATCTATACCATTACAACTTATCGGTACGATTAACCTGTTAATTAATTTATTCGGACGTTTTAGTTTTCTAGAGATATTACTTAACGGCTAGATGCCAGTTATCAGATATTGTAAAATAATATCATAGTTAGATATTTAATATATAGACAACACGTTCCTTAACTCAGACCACTGTTAATACTAACTATGTGCTTGTTAAGCCCTGAACTCATTGATATTCTTAGAATCATATTATAACCGCTCCAATTCCAAAAGCCAAATGTATATGGTAGATGTTTTTGGTCTGACTGAGCATTTTTTGCCAAGGTGTAAGAGGGATGACGTATGACGGTGAAAGGATGGGAATTAGTTCCATCCCAATTACAAGAAATTGGTCCAATTCTTCTTTTTCATAACCTATTAATTCCCTTCCTCTCCTCCACCTAATGAGAGGAGCTTTTCTGTAACCTTTTTCAATGCATCAAAGTTCTGTTCTGCCTCGATAACTACATTATTGTATTCGTATTTGAAATTGAATGATTTTAGTACGATATGAAACAAGCTAAATTCGTACCATCATCTGCAATTTCAATTTCATCAGCTCTAGGCAGCTTTTCTTCGACAATCCATTTTATCTTCCTGTAAGCAGTGTGTGGTATATTGGTTTCTCGTATAATTTGATTAACTGACTTAATTATACATGGTTGCATCCAAAATCTTTTGTAACTCAGCATCGGCCAAAGCAGCAAGGATGGCACGTTTCGATCTCTCGTTCTTAATTATCATACCGATAAAACCTTACCACCATGCAAGTAGTTTTAAGGAAAACAACAAATAAATCATTGGCGAGGGGCAATAAATAGTAAAATGAAATTTTTGGTTTGGGCTTGTATAAATATAAATTTTGACACTGCATGAATCAACCTCCCTTGGGATATCCTAACTTTTACACACTTGACTTCTTTTTCCCACTATTGCTCCTTTGGTTCTTTTAATGTCACAGAGGGATTGCCACATTCTTATGTTCTAATGAGCCGTGTTTGTTGTCTGGCTGCTCAGACTTATTAGCAGAGGCCTCCGTAGCGCCTCTCTAGACCAGTTTTATTATCATAATCAAGCAAGCCAATATAGACTTTCTTGAACCCTTTACTCATGTTTTGAGATACCTCTTTCATTCTGCTCTGTCATGACCATAACCAGATTCTAAACTGTTAGAGTGGAAATCTTAAACGATTTCATTAGAGGTCTGCAATTACCCATGGAAAGATTAATAGTAAATTCCAGACGAAAATTCACCTATTATGTAATTCAGCGAATTCATAGTTGCCGTAATTTCTTTAACAAAACATGAGCTAATTGTAGATTATGCAAAAATATTTGAACACCCAAATTGCTAATCCCGATGATGCAAAAAGCCATTTAATATGTTGTTTTAATGGCTGATACATCTTCATCTTATACTCTCATATTAGGATGCTTCAGCAACTCATAATCTTCCTCATTTGTTTTGATATAATCACACATTAATTCAGCTGGCTCTTCCTATACCTCATCAGCATCCATCAGATCTAGAATTTGCCGCACTAAATATACTTTGATACTTCAAGACTATATTTTGCATAATGTCACAGTCCTGTTTTCTGCGTGTAACAAGAGAGGCATTCGTTTTGGCGATCATCTTATTGTTATTTATTTAAAATAATACAGCTTGTCATCCTTGCTACGCTCGCAATTCTTCTGCTATGGCCTACAATGCTGTCACAATCTTGAGTGGATCGTTTCTCTTCATATTTTCAAGGAACAGTCTGTGATTGGATCCAATAGCTTTTTCAATTAATTCTTCTATTGAATTTTCTCCTTTAAACATCTGAATCCATTCACCATAAATTATCTTAGGCTCCCTGAACAACATTATGAAATGGTTATAGCTGCCTTGTTGCATAACTATACTACATGTATTATATGACTTCATTTCATGCTCTATTTTGCGATAATAAACAGGTTGTATAGCGATGCTTTTAGTATCATTTCTTTGACCATGTTTGGAACCCTCTTCGCAGTTACGTATTCTCCAAACGTTCTTTTCACTGAAGAGAACACTGTTTCAGCAATCCATCTAGATCCATATTTAACTCTGGTCTTCCATCTTTCAAAATTCTTTAACTGATTCAGTACAATTCTCTTTTTTGGAATGCAACCTACTGTTCTGTCATATGAAGAGTTTTTCCTTATTTTTATTGCAGCTTCAATGTTCTTATTAGAAAGATATTGAAAATTTTCATTACTATCATATGCTCCATCTGCAATTACTCCAGAGTATTATTTTCTAAAGCATTATCTACTAATTCTTTTAATCTACTGCCATCGTATACCTCTTCACTTGTGACATCTAGTGAAACAATTTTCTTCTTCTCAATATCTACAGCTACATGTATCTTCAGATAACCTTTTCTTACATTCCTTTTATGAGGCAGCCACTCACCTCTATTAGTTACCTTTATTCCAGTGCTATCTAATACTAAGATAATATCGTTCCCTATTCTTTCATTGATCTTGATATCAAGTTTGTTTACTCTTCTGTTTATTGTACTATAATCAGGAATAGACGGTACTTTTCTCCCTGCATGTGCTGTTACTACACCCTTAGTCTGTCTAAACGGCAAATGAAAATATACTCGCATATAACCAAGTAAAAGAACAAAAGTATCTGGATACCTGTATAATGCACCTTCTTTACCCAGGTTCATTCTATGAAGTTCATTATTCCAATTGTCAATGATATCAAAACCGAGTATTATTTCACCACGTCTCACCAACGATTCATTATATATACGCCAGTTAATCAATACAGATACGTAATATCGTCAAAGCTAAATACGACTAGGTCAAACCATATCAACAGAACAGTGAGTTATGCAACAATGCGGTTATAGCCAGTTTTTTCATAAAACAGTATTCTATCATACTCATGCAACCCGGGCCAAAAATATCATCGGCTGCTTTAAAGACCTTCTTTCTCACATTTTTGCAAAGGTATGGATTCAGTGGTTGGGAATATATCAAACAGCAGAGATAATTTCTTTTCATACATACGTTGTCCACTGTCAACCACCCCCTTTTCATAACAGGGTGAATATATGCATGTTAAATTCACAAAACGTTGTAACGCTTTATCGTTCATAACTTTAGACTAAAGTAGTCAGCATGTAAAATCAGGAATATATGGACACTTTTTGCGAGGTCACCTGCGGTATGGTCAGTCTCTTCAATGATATTTTTAATATACTTTCAACATAGCATAGCATAGAATTCATGAGTCCGCTGCTCCATGTTACAGGAAGAGAGAGCAATTAAAAAAAAGATTTTGATTCGCAAAGGAACGTTAATAAAAATAGGTCTTTCTACTCTACAAGGAGCTTACTTGTAATATCTTTTACTACTATTGATTTTATATTAACAAATTCTTTAATACCAAATTCAGATAGCTCTCTGCCAATACCCGAGTATTTGGTTCCGCCAAAGGGAAGTCTAGGATCAGACTTTACCATTTCATTTATTGAGACGATGCCACTCTGAATTCGTCTTGCAAGATTCGTGCCTCGTTCAATGTTGTTTGTCCAGATACTCGCCCCTAAACCGAATTCAGTATTATTTGCTTCTATTATAGCCTCCTCTTCATTAGTGACAACAATGATTGGAGCTGCAGGTCCAAACACTTCCTCTCTTATTACATCCATTTCGTGATTCACGTTTGAAATTATGGTTGGTTCATAAAAATATCCATCTCCATTGACTGCCTTACCCCCTGTCAGAATCCTACCACCTTTAGTTTTTGAATCTTCTACCTGTTTTGACAACGCGTCCCTTTGATTTTTCCTAACTAAAGGTCCAACAGTTGTCTTTGAATTCATTGGATTGCCAACAACTTCCGCATTTGTGTTTTCTACAAATAATTTGGAAAATTTTTCAGCAATTTCTTTTACAACAATAAACCTCTTTGCAGCAATGCAGCTTTGACCAGTATTCAGGAGCCTCGCTTGAGTTGCCATATGTGCAGTCTGGTTGAGATCTGCATCTTCAAGAACCACAAAGGGATCACTTCCGCCCAATTCTAACACAACTTTTTTCAAATCCTTTGCTGCAAGTTCTGCCACTCTTCTTCCTGTACTAACACTTCCAGTAACCGAAACCGCATCAATTTGTGATTGTATTAGCGCTTCGCCTGCTCTGTAATCCCCTATGATGGATTGAAACACATCCTCTGGAAATCCTGCATCTTTAAACGCCTCTTCGATTTTTACTGCACTTCCTAATGATACGCTTGAGTGTTTCAGAATTCCAACATTGCCTGCTGTTAATGCTGGAACGGCATATCTCATCACTTGCCAGAAAGGAAAGTTCCATGGCATAATACCGGCGACTACCCCGAGGGGTTCAAATGAAACAAAACTTTTACGAAATTCAGTTGGAATCAATTCATCTCTCAAAAAAGTCTCTGCGTGGTCAGCATAATAATCGCAAACCCATGCACATTTTTCTATTTCCGCCATTGATTGTCTTATAGGCTTACCCATTTCTTCTGTAATGAGTCTTGCATATTCATCCTTGTTTTTCCTCATTACCCTCCCTAGGCTCCTTATATAGGCAGTTCGTTCAGAAATATCCAGTTTCCCCCACTTTCCAAAAGCTGCCTTTGCTTTTTTGACCTTTTGACTAACCTCCTCGCTGCTAATGTTATCATAAGTCGCAATAACCTTTCCGGTCGCGGGATTGATTGTTTCAATTTTATTAGACATACTTTGACATGTTTTAAGATATAATATAAATGCAAATTTTTGCATATTTAATACTATTTAAGTGGATCGTCTGCATGGTGTTCAAAAGAACCTGAATGCAATCTACCTTTGAAGCGTCGTAAACCTTTGAAGATTTTGTTTGCCGAATCAGCGGGATTGTATAATATCCTACTAATGATCATATCCGTGCAGATTCTTAGCTGATATAACTGTGAGAAATGAAGAACAGTCAGTCAATCACCCTAAAGGCAGAGAAAATGCGATGATGAATGAGTCGGTTTTGGTACATCATTCAATTATCCAACTCGAATATGTATCGCCAGACCATAATGTTGGATTCGAAGCTTACCTGCGCTTACGCACTTCCGAATTAATCCCTTGTGGTGATAAGTTAAGTTGGTTTACTATCTACTGCAGACGGTTCGATCAGCGAAGTACTAGCGAGAACATTCTAGAATTTCCAGAAAATCATCATCTGATATCTCAAATGTAATATCTACCCTTGATACTAATACTTAACTATCGCATCAGAGGTTTATGCATATGGTACAACATTTAGAGGTTTGTAGAAAGTGTGGGGTCGTCTTTAACCTTGAATTTAGAGCGAATAAGGATTGTCCATTATGTCACAGTGGGGAGCATATGCGAATAGAATAATAACCAATTTATTAACCGCGAGATTGTCCATTACCTACTACCGTAACTTGGACGTTTTTCCTTGTTCTCAATAGTTTTCCTTGGTGGAGGAGGGCTGTCGTTCTCATGTCCCGGGTGTGATCTAATATGGTACCAATATCCTGAATTTACGATC
The DNA here is from genome assembly GCA_036522495.1 of Nitrososphaeraceae archaeon. Taxonomy (GTDB): domain Archaea; phylum Thermoproteota; class Nitrososphaeria; order Nitrososphaerales; family Nitrososphaeraceae; genus Nitrososphaera_A. The sequence goes on from DATDFS010000019.1 coordinate 10,113, forward strand.
GCGTTTTTGCAAATAGGACAGTTTGCATGACCACATTTATGGTATCCTGCAAACGTAGGATGAATTATTAGATTGCATTTGTTGCATTTACTATTTTCCAAAATACACTCAGTTTTCCTTAAACATCAAGTACAATTAGGATGTATCGGTTAGTCAACAAAAGGTCTTCCACAGTCAGCAAAGTATTTGTAATGAGTCTACAACGACTGCTATCCCTTATTGCGATAGATAACCTCCATCAGGGATCCTGCATCTTGCAGAACAGTCGTAGCATGATTGTGAAGAGTCATCATAGTTATAACTCGTAACGCTTGATTAACACCTACTGAGTGAGGTAGACTAGCTAAGAAAGTTAGGGTCTGTTATCATCAAATCCCGCATCATCGTAATCGTTATCCAATCCTCCTACGCCTGATAATGCGCCCACCCTCCTGTCTTTTTCCTTTTTATCCTTTACATACTCATCATATCTCCTATTCCAAGAACTTATGGAGCGATACTGTTTGACTCCTGCTACTAACCATAATGAAGAGATAATAATAATTGCACCCAACAATATGCTAAGAACCAGTCCAAATTCGTCGTTTTCTATTTGAATAACAGCAAAGAATGAAGGATCTTGTAACAAAAAAACCGAAAGTCCGATTGCAAGTGGGGCCAATACTAAGGCTGAAATGGAAAGTCCAAAAAGTGTTTTCCTTACTTTAAATATATTTTCAACAAAACTTTCAATTAATGTCAAGACGCCATGACGAGACGCAACAAGGCTGTCGTCATAATTATTATTATTACTATTACTATCGTCCTGTCTCATGTATAGTACTCTATGTCTGCTCTTTGTGTTTATCAGCTAGATAAAGATTAACATAGTTAATTAATTTGATATTTATCAACTATCAGATCAGTGATTATATATCTTAAATAGATGTCTTAAATAGATGGTTAGAATGGTTAGAACACACCAAGATAGTTTCATTAACCTTGTCAATTAACATGGTTTAGAAACGCTTTATGTTCAAATTACTAACGATTCCTGTAATCCATGAAAAAACCAGGACAGGACGACGACGCCTCACTAACATGAATACGCTTTATACTTGTGGCGTTATCGGACATGAGCGTGATCTTTTTTCAGAAAAAAACACTTGTTTTGTTCGCTGTTTAACATGCGACGTATTTTTTGCAGGCTGTGTGGCAAAGCATTGAAAACACTGAAAAACCCACTAGACTTCCTATCTTGTATCGAAAGATGTGACTGTTAATGGTTTGCAATAATAATCGCACAAGCTTTGATAGACTATCTAATATTTCTATTGCAAGGACAGGAGATTCCTCCTACGATATTATCGGAGAACTATGAACACGCATATACATTGGTGTATGTATGTATGTATGGACCGTGACTAAGTCGTCAACCCTGATACCATGTCGTTGTGAAGGTTGAGGATTATAGAGATCATATCTGTCTTCTACCGTTACTAGGTAAAATATAGGGCAATGGATCAGGGTAGCTGTTCGTACAGGTAGGAAAAACACCTATAAGAGATTATCATTCCTAATACTGAGACTCGTAATGAATAAAAATATATTATTGTTTTTGATTTCGATAACTGTTGTCTTTGGAGCCACCGTCATGGCTCAATCCGTCGCCACCAATATTAGTAACAGTGGTTATGGCGTCAAATATGCCAAAGATATGGTACAACAACGGTACCATCATATAGTTAATGCACAACAAGCAGCCTTCCAGAATCTGCCGATAAAAAACGTAGCATTACCCGTTCGAAGCTCGCCACATTCTTCTTCTCTAACTGATATCTTCAAGCAAGTGCAAAACTCTGTTGTACAGATAACTAGCAAGGGTAACGGTATGCAAATTATTATCAATGGTAATCCACCAGTAGATCAACAATCTAGACTGGGTTCTGGATTCGTCTATGACCAGCAAGGGCATATTATTTCAAATAGTCATGTAGTAAGTGGAGCCAAAACAGTTGATGTCACATTTATAGATGGAAATACCTATACAGCAAATGTGATAGGAAATGATCCATCTAGTGATGTTGCAGTTCTACAAATCACGGATAATAATTACTCCTCAGCTGAAAAAAGCGGTGTTCCTCTTGCAATTGCAAATTCATCAAAATTGCAGGTAGGAGAGCAGATAATAGCTATTGGTAATCCATTTGGGCTTAGCGATACCATGACGACAGGAATTGTAAGCCAAATCGGACGGTTGCTCCCAAATCCAGATACTGGATTTTCTATACCAAATGGAATTCAGACAGATGCTGCAATTAATCCTGGCAATTCAGGTGGGCCTTTACTGAATATGCAAGGACAGGTTGTTGGAATGAATACTGCTATACTTTCTGGTACAGGAGGATTCTCTGGATTAGGATTTGCAATTCCGTCAAATATAATAATTCGGATAGTACCAACATTAATTCAAAAAGGAACCTATGATCATCCTTGGCTTGGAATATCCGGTGGCAGCATGACAGCTGATGTAGCACAGAGTGCAGGTTTACCAGTAAATTACAAAGGAGTGGTAGTAAGCTCGATTCAATCTGGAAGCCCCGCAGACAAAGCGGGTTTAAAAGGAACAACTCGGGATATAATAGGTCCTAACACACATATTGGCGATATAATAACAGCAATTGATGGACGTACCGTGAAACGTATAGACGATATTATCAACTATATCGAAATGCACAAATCTGTTGGTAGTAATGTAAAGCTGACTATAAACAGGAATGGTCAGACAAAGGATTTGAATGCTGTTCTACAAGCAAGACCATCATCAATAGTAGCTCAATAAATTTGTACCATTGTTTTATTTAGCATAATGCACTTAACGAGTGGTTCCATTATGACAAGTCATATATATGATTATAATCTTTGAGTTATCGCGTCTGAAAACCATTTTGGCAGCATTTCATTTGCATCCCTTAGCAAATATGAGATGCTACCATCAAGAATATATGTATTGGCAAAATCATCTTTGCTTCTAACACTTCTACCATATGCTTGAACTAACCTCAGGATAGTATTCCAGGTGTACCATTTTGGATCTCTTTGTTTCATTGCAGAAACCTTTCGGTCAGTGAGATCAGGATAAGGTACTTTTACTATGATCTGAAATCTGGAAAGGTAATCTTTTAAGTCTACGCCCAGATATAATGATGGAGATATAAGCACTGTAGGGTTTGCAGACTGCGTATGTTTTTGGAGTATCTTGTTACGATCAAACTTCGGGCCGGTTTCTATAAGTCTAGTCGCATTTTCCCTGCTTATATTATCCCTTATGAATTGTAGCTGTGAATACGAGGTTGTATGAATAATTCCCTTTTCATTCTTGTGTATACTCATAATGTTGCTAACAGCATTGGCGATGGCTGGCAAGCTCTGACCCATTGTTTTTGCGTTGAGCCAGGCAATGTTCATTAGATAAATTGGTCTATTTTTGATGGGGAACTCTGAGTGGTCAACACGGATAAACTTTACTTGATCGGATTTGAGTCCTGCAGCTTTGCAGAGATAATCTTTGCTTAGGATAGTTGCACTCATAAACAGAGTTATTGCTCCCGTACCAAGAATATCATTAAAATAACTCGAAACATTTAGTGGAGTAAGCACTATTTTCTGCAGTTGAGTGTTTGTGCTCTTTTCCACGGTTGTAACGATCCAGTTTTCTTTATTGTATTTCATATCTTCAATAACTGCAGCCAAGTTCTTCTCCTTTGTCAAAGCATCGATAAGATTTTTTTCTGTAAATGGTTCATAGGTTTTGTTATCATTTTCTAATTCAATACTGGCTTTTTCAATAAAGCCAAGAAGTTCATCTCTCAAATCAATTCCGAAATCTATCCATGTTTCGATCTCATATTCCCTCTTTACGGGAAATTGCAATTTTGGAAGAAGACGCGTAAGGGCATCCCTGTAAATCGCGAAGCTTTTAAAATCTGCTACTTCGGACTCTACTGTATGCGCCTCATCAAACACGAGCAATTTTCTTTGCTGTATGTTGCTCGAATAGAAAAGATCGGAAAGGAAATACTTGTAATTGTAAATGGTGTGACTAGATCTAACTGCGATCCATTTTTGATGATAATAATGACATGGTTTCCATTCAAATTCTACAACCTTTGATTGGGATTTTAGCTTGTCAACATGGTTTTTCTTGGCAACACCGTCCAGATCTATGGTTTCATATTTCGTACTTTCCCCTTCAACACTGTAGTCTGTCAGTCTTGTCTTGTAGATGCAATCATAACTATCATCCTTCATACAAGGACCGTACTCGCATGTTTCGTCTAGACCCATTTCATCCTTTACAATACACGGAAAGTTACTTTTACCCTTGACTTCACGAATAAATGGAAAATCTCTAGAATATTGGCTTTGTAAATCCTTAGTAGCTGTACATATATGTGAGCTTCCAAGATATCTTGCTAATGCAACAGCGACGGGACTTTTACCAAAGCCAGTGGGTGCTTCTAGAAAGATGTGCTTGAAACCTGATTTCAAAGCCTGTTCAATTTCTAAAAGTATTTTCTGTTGTCTATCTCTCAGGGCAGGAAGTGGAAAATAACTCTGTATGGACATGGTTACTAGAAAACACCGTCGCCTTATACGACGCCATCAGTAGGTATACATGTATAATCAACACCATCCATCATGTAACAGCAACTATATCTAAAAGGCGACAACAAAGATGGCGCCGTCGCATTGGATATCTTGTCAATACCCTCGCGAGTCCCACCACATTCATACAACCATTCATAAGTGTAATTCTCAGAACATTCCAATGAAACGCTATTGCTGCTGATAGTCAATATTATTTTTAACAAGGGCATTTCCAAAAAAGATATTCACACTTTTTAATGTTAACTTATCTTAGTGCAAGGCATACTCTAGATCTTCAAACCATTGTAATAACTTTTTCTCTTGTTCGCATCTCTTGTTCATATTAACGGGTTTTCTATCTCTTTTTTCCTTTTATTACTTTTCACTTCATCTAGTTACCTGCGTATCCCCTATTATCAAATCTGAGACTTGACATAAAATGGATTCTGGACTAGTTACGTTATCTACTCGAGCGTGGGTAAGTGTAAAATCAGAGGATGCCTGTCGATTATGAACGGTTTAGAAGAACGGGAGACAGAATACCTCAATATGGCAAGCCAAATGCAAAGGTGTGAAATGACTAACTTTGAAGTCATGATAGTAAAATCAGAAAATGGTAAAAAAGAGATGAAAATATGCGACCAATGTAGACCAGAAGACGGTGTTTATGCTTACTGATAGAATCAGCGAAAAACCGTATCTCATGTCTGAAAAATTTTCATAAAGGTAGCTAAATATATCACACTATGAATATACCTACCAACCCATATCTAAAAAGCAAAGACTGCATTGGAGGAATACCCCATCCCGGTCCCTGTTTAGTGTTGCAAATATTATAAAGAAATACATACCATAGTGTTTATCCCCATGGTTTGTAGGAATCTCTGTGAGAGAATATATTCAAAAATACAGGTAGGTAGAAGTAACTATCTTATCGGTAAGAAATATTGCAGAAAATGTGAGATTTACCTGTATCATGATGGAACATTTTGTCCATGTTGTGGCATTCAGTTAAGGACTACGCCACACAATAAAAAATAATGATGAAGACTATGCCAGCGTATTAAAATTTCTCCTTAGCATACTAAAACCGTTATTCTTCTTATTCTTAATTTAGGTAACTGTATACATACATTTTGCATGGATGCCTTGCAGGCAAGGTCTGTATGGCCAAGGGGAAGAAAACAAAACCCACCCTAGTCTTCAGGCAGATTAGTATTATCAACATTGGCAGCGATGGCAGTATCTTTAGGGAAGGCCTTTCTGACATATTTTGTAAGAACAATATACTGAATGACCAAAGACAGAAGGACTACACCAAAGGTGATTGTCTCAAGAGTGGTTTTAAATTCTCTTGCTGCTGTTGATGGTATCGATGCAACCAATGCTACGGATATCGCTCCCCTCATTCCTCCAAGCATGATAACATGCCTCCATATAACAGGAATTTTTTCTCTTGTAAGCCTATTGGTAACAGCAAGTATAGGATATGTAGACACCGCTCTGGCAACCAATACTGCAACAAACGCCAGAGCAATTAAAGGAAAATTTTCAGCAATCCTTAAAATATTCATGCTTATTCCAAGGTATAGGAAGGCAACAGAGTTTGCAAAAAATGCAGCCATTTCCCAGAAATTAAAAACAGCTGTTCGCACCTTCAAGCTCATATCAGCCTCTTTCTTTACAGTAGCATTCCCAAAATATAGACCCGCGACTGCCACTGCAACTAACCCTGAAACACCTAAAGAATTTGCCAAGACAACTGAACCAAATACCGTAGCGATAGTTAACGCCGTCTCTGAGAAAGGGTCATTCATCAACGAATGAAGCCTATGTGTTGCAGCAGCAATTCCCAATCCTATGGCAACACCACCAAAGAAAACTATGATAAAACGGACTATTTCATAGACGATAAAGTTGTTAGTAATTATATTTGAAGAGAAAGAACCACCGCTATTAAGAAAATACGAATAAGAAGCCAATGTAATAATAGATGAAAAAACAATGATTCCAGTAGCATCATTAAGAGTGGCCTCCGATTCCATTATTGTAGAAAGCAAACCTGGCACTCCTCTTACCCTTTTGAATATTTCAATTACAATTGCCGCATCAGTAGGTGCAATTAAAGCTGCAAATGTAAATGCGATGAGAAGAGGCAGATGAGCTAAATACATTAGTAATAAGCCAGTGACAACAGTAGCAATAACAACACCTAGCGTAGCTAATAGTAAGGCAGAGACTCTAATAGCCTTAAATTCATTGTAATAATCAACTTTCATCATTGCTTCAAAAATCAAAGGTGGTATGATGAAGTCAATTATCAGCTTTGGGTCTAACCTATTAAAATTCAATATGTTTAATCCTCCTACTTCTCCTCTTGCAAGACCAAGAAATAATGAAATGGCAATCCCAATTCCCACCAATCCCATGGTGTATGGAACTTTAGTCCTGGATGAGAACAACGCGGCGGCAAAAATCATGGCCAAGAAGATGAGAATTAGATACTCAGAAGTAGTGAGTATGTCATTACTACTACCGCCACCACCACTACTATTACTCGAAACGGAGATAATGCTGTCAAAAACAATCATTTTGATTACACAAGGATTTCAATTCTATACTAATGATGGTAATAATAGCATTAGTGTGAAAATCCCAATAAACCATACCAATAGTATCGTAACTTGCATAAATTTCTTCCTCTCCTCCTATTGTAAATAATTTTGGGATAATAATGTCTGAATTGGTTGTCGTTGAATCTATACATATGTAAACATAGTCTGAAAGCGTCAAATATGGGGATTCTCAATCTAATACTAGTATGGAAAATCAATGCAATGGCAAATCTGAGCTACATGTTAAACACATGGGCGTACACATAATGGGCATTCTATCACATAATAAAAAAATAACAAGACTTGAAGGAGAAGGAGGTAGAAAATGGAAAGAGGAATATTGGCCAAGGACAAAAGAATTTAATTTAATTTTTCCTGGACTCTAGAGAATTTTTGTTATCGCCATTCTTTATCAAATGCTATGGCTAGGTCCGCGAGCGAGCTACAAGTTTTGCTACTCGGATAGGTTCTGGGATTGAACCTTGTAAAGTAAAGTAATCAAGTATTGCTATAGCACGTTTTAGGGTTAAACCCCAGCACCGTACAAAAAGATTATTACCGGTCTTTAGTGTGACCTTATCTCGCTTACCCAATTTAGCGTACTGCTCAAGCTTTAATTCATAGTTATCAGGAAAATGGTATCGTATGTTAGCTTCAATACCCTTAGAATCTTCAAACGTTATTCCAATTACCGGAAGTCCAGTCTCGTCTTGAATTAATTTACCATCTATAATATTGTACATGCTAATAATCAAACCCCCCAATATTATGCAGTTCAGATCATCCCTTTTCAATGACTTGAACATATTGAGAATATTTTCCGTTGAATCATTCCCTTTTAATGTTGCACTACCAAAAACGATTCCATCAATTATCAAATCACGTCGCATAACTATACCAACAAGCGTCGATTTTGTATTGAATTTCTTAAAACTTTCTGCTACCCCAAAAACTCGAATACCTTTTTTCTCCAGATGAAGCTTGCGATTATTATCAGAGTTCTGGCTTCTACCGTTGTTGCTGCCGTTAAAAATAACCCTTACTGCCATGACGACGATGTTTCTTCTTAAATCCATAAGATAAACTATCGGTGACAATCAATAACAGCTTTTTCCAAAACATAATATTACAAAGACTGGGGTGTGCTTCTTGGATACAATAGTTAGTAATATAGATACAAGAAAGTAGACCGTATTTATCATTTTGAAAAAGAGTTTTCAAATATTGCTAATCCATATTAGTGTATCACATACTTTCATCTGATAAAGCCCAACCAAATAGGAGCATAGAGGGACAGAAGAGGACCAAGATCATTGTTTCCAAAATGCAGAGACGATATTTTGGAAATTTTACGACTGCTGAACTAAAGTTGGAATACGTCTTGTCAAGATATACATACATATTATCCATCCCGATAAAAAGGATAGAAAATTTTTACGTACTATCTTATATTTAGAAATCATATAATACTCTCGGAGGATCTCATGATAACACCATCATCAGATATAACCGCTGAGATGACAGAAGTTTTGCATGAAAAGATGGAAAAAAGTAGGATCTTGGTAGTAGATGATGAACCCGATGTTAATTTTACACTAAAGACAACTTTAGAAGACAAAGGATTCAAAGTTGATGCATTTGACGATCCTCTTTTGGCATTAGACAACTTCAAAGCTGGCTTGTATGATCTTGTAATTCTTGATATTAAAATGCCAAAAATGAATGGTTTTGAATTATTTAGAGAAATAAAGAAGATAGACAATAATGTTAAGGTATGTTTTTTGACAGCTTTAAACGAACTGCATGACTATGAACCATTTAGAAAAGAAGTTTTCCCCAAAGCCGGTGAAAGATATTTTATTCAAAAGCCAATCGAAAGTGAAGAAATGATAAGAAGAGTAAATGAAATGATGATGACGCGTTCCAGCAAGGAGATATAGTACCAGAATGGAAAGATCTTCCATATAACAAATACATCTATTAAAACATCCGTTGACAGTAAACACAGAAATGGTTGGAGAATATTCTAACCTAATCAAGAATAAGAATAATAATAATAATAAAACCCGCCCAGCTCTCAAAGACATGTGGCTTTCCTTTTAAGACTGCATTCACAAGTTCCAGGCAGCCTTTTGGTTTGCCCTTACCGCCGTATGAGTGGACTATTGCCCCAATTCCATAGAGAGGAGCCATTACCTATTTCCCTTAATTAATACATACGGCAACTCGTCATTTCTATGGACACAACAGGCCTTTACCCATTGCACAGATTCTAGATGATGATAGATCGTTCTTCTCTTTTGGCTGGTCGGATGTTAACGTTAGGTATATTCAAAGATTCAAGATCAATCCTTATTTTTTGAGAGTATGTGGACCAGGCGTCGAATAAATTAAAGAAAACAATAATTATTGAATTGTTAGAGATCCATGTATGCATAGATTTAAAATAATTTTAAAATAATCCTCTGATTTTCTCCCAATTGTTTTGTTTTACAATCTTTATAAGCATAAAAAATACATTTTTATTTTCGAGATCAGAGTGAAATAAATTGAGTTTGTTCGATAAGAAAAACAGAAAGCACGATCTTTCTGATAAGAGCACTGCTAATACAACAATATTCGGATTTAATTCCAGTTTAGCTGTAATAGCGGTCATTATTGCTCCTACTCTATTCACCATTATAGTATATCCTAATACTTTTAGCCTTTCATGGAATCAAGGCCGCGGCGGATTCCTTTTTGCAATGGCTTTTATTGCAGCAGAGATATTTGGCTTGCACCATAACATTAACCGAAGGAAGTTCTGCATTGTAATTGGCTTATCACTGATTACTGTTGGATATTTTGTAGCATTACCGTTAGGCCTCAGAGATTCAATAATAGCTGCTGTACCTTATTATAGGGTTCAGCAAGTTGACAGTTGGGAATGGTTTTGGGACTTTATTATAATGGCTCTTTACGTTGGTTTGTCGCTAGGAATATTATTTGGAAAGAAATGGTACAAAATTGCTCCTGCAGGTGCCATTTATCTTGTTGGTAGTGCAGTGATTCTTTCACTTGACGCATTCTTTCCATTTGACAGCCTTGGTCCTCTTCAGTTTATTGTACCAGAATATCTGCAAATAGATCAGGCTTTAATTAGTTTCATTGATAGTCACATTATGAATCTGGGATCAGGACTACCGGCAACTGCCCAAGGCAATTTGCTCTTATTGAATGGTTTGCATGGTCCGTTTGCTTTACAGGTTTTTTGGCCCTCAGCAGGCGTCCATAGCATGATTATCTATACGCTCGTAATGCTTGCCTTCCTTCTCAAAATGGACATTCCTCTTCAAAGGAAGCTTGTTTATTTTATAATAGGAACCATAGGCACGGCTGCGGTAAATCTAATTCGCATAATTTCACTATCTTTATTTGCGTTAATGATAACAACCAATGTTAATGAATGGGAAGCATTTCATTCCGTTGCTGGCGAAATTATGTTCCTTCCTTGGTTGGGCATATATCTAGCCAGCGTCTTGTTTATTGAAAGTAAAAGGACACGGTCACTGGCGGCAACACAAGCAACAAGAACATCTGCTAGATCAATTGGTAACAAGGATAAATCGTGAATAAGGGATTCTGCTTATTATTATTAATAACATTTGCTTGTCTCGTTGGAACCGACATCAACTAGCTGTTAGTATTTGCAAGTATTTCATGAAGTATTATATTGGTAGTTGATCAGAATGTTTATTCGAATAAATCTTCCTGTTTGTTCCACTTTGTTTTTATTTATCCCCCTGGTATTATCTGCATTTACACATTTTTGGAATCCTATAGGATTTCCTAGCCTATACTTTGACGAGGGTATATACATGCGAAGAGCTATGCATGTATTAGATGGTCAGGGGCCCCAAGAAGATTTAAGTTTTTATGACCACCCATACTTTGGACAACTGTTTTTGGCAGCTATACTAGGGAGTGTAGGCTATCCACATTCAATGATCCCTTCGGATGCTGGTAGCAATTTGCAACATTCAATTGAAGCACTTTATATTGTTCCAAAAATTTTGATGGGAATACTTGCAGTAGCTGATACTTTTCTTGTTTACAAGATATCAGAATACCGTTACAACAGACAAATCGCATTAATTTCATCTGTTCTTTTTGCAGTAATGCCATCAACCTGGCTTATTAGATGGATATTGCTGGATTCTATTCAGCTAACTTTACTGTTGTCATCGCTATTCTTTGCAGTCTATAGAAGAGATTCCACAAATAACAACAATGCCAAGAAAAACATAAGAAAAATTTTACCAGTTTTACTTTCAGGTCTGTTTTTAGGCTTGGCGATATTTACAAAAATTCCAGCGTTTACTATGATTCCAGCAGCAGGCTTACTTGTTTACACAAAGAACCACAAAATGGACTCCAAGACTTTGCTTGGCTTATGGCTTACACCGGTAATCCTGATACCACTAGTTTGGCCTGCTTATAGCATATCAGTTGGTGGATTTAATTTTTGGATAGAGGGAGTATTGTGGCAGGTGCACAGGGAAAGCCAGCCATTGCTTGATTCCTTAGCCAGCTTCTTTAAAAATGATCCAATTCTATTGACTCTTGGCATAGCTGGCTTATCATTTGCAGTAATAAAAAAAGACTTTCTGCTCTTGTCGTGGTCCATTCCTTTTATTATTTTCCTCTACCTCATAGGATTCGTCTCGTCATATCATTTGATCCCATTATTGCCAGTATTTTGTATTGCAGGCGCCATATTAATAGAAGATATATCAAACAAAATTAGAATTGAAAAAAAGGTTAAAAAGATGTTATTACCGTTTATCATAGTTTCAGCAATAGGAATTATCGGATTATTTAATACTACTACGCTAATAACAGGAAATGTTAATTCCTCTTACTTCAAAGCAGCAGCATTTGTTGATCAATATCTACAGAATATTAATCACAACTCTAACAAAACAACCGTGATAGCAGACCCATTTTTTTTATGGATACCCCAATACATATTTCAATTAGATCAAAATTACAAAATGTACTTTGATAATACGCCGGTTAAGACCCGAAATGTTCTTTTAATAGTGGATCATGGTCTCATGAATTCTATGCTAAGAAAAGATGATGCAGCCAAACAACTACGGAATATCTATAACTCACCTAATGCAAAGATGTTGGCCAGATTTGGAGAAAGTGAGAACAGAGATAACCAGATATCAATATACCAGTATGAGTCAAACTAACATTGAAATACAAATGAAATGTAAACAGACTAATAATTAATCAAGAATAGTATAGTTGTTCATTTCACAAATTAAAATTAAAATCGAAATTAAAAAGAAAAATGGATTCAATAATTCCAACTTATTGCATTCATCGGCGCGGCTTGACCGAGCTATCTTATGGGCCGGATTTATTAGCAAAGACTTGGCTATAACAACTTGCAAAATCACTTAAACAAGTTTCCCATCGAGGTCAGCATCTTTTTGCTTTCCACACTGATTGAATTGATCCTGAACGCCGGAGCCTGTAGTTAACGCATTAAGTATTCCAACATCATTGGCGGCTATTGCTAAATGAAAAAAGCTATTTGGTGCTAGAAAAGTTAGTGCAGCGGCAATGGCAATCATTGCAAACAATAACAGTACAAGACTTATAAAAAAAGTGCCTGTAACAAAGGGATAAAACTCGCTAACCCGCCTTGGTACAACCTATATCCCTATCTAATAAAGTCAGACATAGTGTTTTGTCCTGAATTATCCTTTAAATTTGACACCTTGACACCCAATCTTCTAACCTTAATCTCCCGATCATTATTGTCCATTGTTTCATTTAAAAGCAACTTGGCCGTTAAGTAAAGCTCATTCAAATCCGTAGAATATACCTTGAGACTTTTTGAACGAGTCATATTTGCCAGAGTGTCCAAGATTAACAATATTGAGATATTTCTAAATGCTACATTTCGATCTATTATCATCTTATGAACAGATCTACAAATGTCTTGAAGTAGGTCATACATCTCTGAAGACTGGATTGCATCCCTCTTTAACGTACTTATCCTTCCGATTTGTTTTGTTGAATCATGGGATTTGACACACTCGTTGTCAATGCCCCTCGCAGCATCATGAAGATATATCGCTGTCTTCTTTCCAAATTCGTCTGACAATTTAAAAGAATCTAATCTTGATAATTCAGGTATTGTCCTTACCCCCATTTCAGATAATCTTTCCCTAGTTTTATTACCAATACCAGGAATCTTGTTTACATCACATTTAGATATAAAATCAGTTACTTGTTCTGGCATTATGACAGTAAGTCCATCGGGTTTCTGGAAGTCAGACGCAATTTTTGCCAACAACTTATTTGAAGCTATCCCAATCGAGCATGTTAGTCCCGTTTCCTTTTTGATGCTATTCTTGAGTTCCCGTGCCAAGTCTTTGGCTTCACCGAAATCAGATCCGGTAACCTCCGTTATTTCAATAAAACATTCATCTACTCCAACGTGCTCAAATTTATCTGCGAACTGTTTTATTATAGCCATTGCAATATTTGATTTTTGAGAATAATATCGCATATCGGCAGGCAGAAATGTTGCTGATCCTTCCAGAACATTTACAAGTTTCGATTTTGCAGTCTTAATGGGAATGCCTGATCTTATCCCATATTTTCTTGCAACATAATTGGATGTACTGACAATCCCACTATCTAATGTTCTTCCAGAATATACACAAATAATAACAGGGCTATACTTTATTTCAGGTCTCCTTATCTCTTCACATTGTGCATAGAAATAATCAAAGTCGATATGGGATACGATCCTTGAAGATGATGGTTTCCCATCTTCACGAATTTCAGTAATCACAACAGTGTATCTCTATTGGAATAATATAATAATTTACTCGCTTAGATTTTAGATTTGTATTACAGTAAAAAACTGCTAACAAATGAATATGCATGAGGTTGGAGGACACATTACATTTATCGTTAGTTGCATTTGTTATGGTTTGAAGTCTATGAAAAGATAAGAGTATAATCAGGTGCAAATGTGAGAATTATGCACTATGCAAATATGCAAATATGCAAATATGTCTACTATTATTACCATCATTCGTATTTGGTTGATCTATCTCCTTTTCATATGATGGCCCAGTGTTGCGGAAATAACTGGTATTACTATAGTTAGCATAAAGACCAATGCCATGAAAGATTATACAGATTTATTTTAGAACATATTAGAAATTTTATCAAGCCGTATTTCAGCTATTTGAGAGGAATTCGATATAGCTCCCTCTGTCCCACATTGTCCCATGCTCCCATCCCTCTGTTTCCACCGCTATCGCCATTTTTTTTGCTTTCACTGGATGGTTCTATGATCTCATTGACAAGAATTTCTTTTGGAGCCATTGGAGGCCAGATCATTGCGACATACTCACCGGGATTTCCTGCCTTGTCAAGATGCGCATTCTGCATCTTCTCTTTTTCGAACCCTCTGAAGGCAAGTTTTTCTTTTACTTGATCAAGGAGATCTTTCTTCCCATGTACAATAATGTAAATAGTTTTAGTAGTGTCTACTGTTGATGCCATATATTTTCACTATTTTGTCAACACGCCTAGTATAAACGTGCTGTTCATATAATTGAAGTTAAGAATAGTACGCAGGCATGAGCATAGTTGTCGACTCGTATATGAGGATAATATTTCCAGAAGATATCTCAAACCGTATTGCTGAATTTATTGCTGGCCGGCATAATTTTCCATTTATCAGAAATAACGAGCTAATATGCATTTTTTATCTTTATGGCAAGGATAACAAAGTCAATGGAGAAAAGGAGCTAAAAGAGGTTATTGATCTTGCAGATCGTACTGTAGCCAATATGGCGACAGATATTGAAATCTATAACAACAGTCCAAAAAGAAAAATTAATTCAGAATTCACCCGTAACAAATACATAAATAGAGGATTGCAAATTGCTGTTGAAAAAAAGAAAGATGCCTTTAATGAGGAGCGAATGCCTAATGATCCGGCAATATTATCAGATTGCTTTGCGCAGCACGTGTCTTATCATAATCAAGAATATTATTTCCAGATATATGGGCCTTTCAAAAATTCTGAGGTGTTACAGGACATGCAGAAAGATCTAGTAGGAAGAATGGTCATGATAGGTTACAATAGAAAGGACGAAAAGTCTTTATCTTTTCGTCATCCTCTCATCCCATTGTATATATGGTTAAGAGATCATCAGATTACACCAAACTCGATATAACAATACATTGCCATGCCGAAATCCTCCTCCAACAGCTGCCAAGTATGAATACAAGCTGTTTACATTTATACTACGTAATGAGATCATAACCTACCTGATGAATAATCCTGTCTCAGTGTTTGATTCTGGCGTAGGTTCGTTGTCGATTATCCGAGAATTAAAAAAAGAAATACCCCATGAAAACCTTTTATATTTTGCAGATAAAGCGCATTTTCCATACGGAAATAAATCGCATAAAGAGTTACGCGAAATTATCATAAATACCATAAAGTACTTAGAAAGATTCAAACCAAAACTGATCATAATTGCTTCAAATACACCATCCATTCAAGTTTTAGATGAAGTTAAAAGACTAACAGGTGTACCCTTACTCGGTGTTCGACCTCCCCTTAAAGAAGCCTGCAAATTAACAAAGAAAAAGCATATCGGAATTATGGCCACACAAGGAACTATTATGAGTAAAGGGCTTGAAGATCAAATTAGAAGAGAAATACCGCAGAATATTCTTGTAACTAAATTTAATGCTTCACCGATAATAGAATTAGTGGAAAATGGGACGTACATCACAAATGAGCGCAGAACGTTTGACGTAATATCGGATATATTGGGAAATGATTTGGACAAAAAAATAGACGTCATAACTCTGTCCAGCACTCATCTTCCATTCGTAAAGAGGTATCTTAACTATTTGGTACCTACGGTAAGGTTTGTAGATCCTGCACTGATTCTAGCAAAAAATGTTAGGAAATTTTTGATATTCAATAGAATGTTAAAGAAAACCGGTAACGGCAGATTGCAGATACTTGTGTCTGAAGGAAAAAGGCACTTTGAGCATGCAATTCGTGCAATGGGAGTAAAAGAACCCGTCGAAGAGGTATTTCTCAGCTATTAGAACAAATGTAATCAGTGGGAAATTTTCATCAAGTATTACCATGACGTAGTAAAAACAAGATGCAACAAGAAACTAACATCTGTCCAACTTTTTCAATTTAATAAAATACCATTATAGTCGCCGTTATATATTATACCATACCATATTAACAGTAAGTCTTCTTTACTTGTCAACATTTTTAAGAATGATATCAATTCATGAAACTTGCTATAATTTGAATAGAGAAGTCTCAATAATAGCAGGACCATCATCTTCTGATCTTGCTACAAGAATTGCGAGAGATTTAGATGCAGAACTGGTCCCCGTAGATGTTCGCATATTTACTGATGGTGAGAGCAAAATCAAAATAGGGAAGACAAAAAAAAAATATTGTATCATAGTACAATCTACATATCCTCCAACAGATCGACATCTACTGCAGGCATTGATGATGATAAAGAAGTGTACCGACTGCAAAGCAATGAATGTTTATACCGTTATTCCATACTTGGCATATGCTCGCCAGGATAGAGCATTTTTGGAAGGAGAAGTTATCAGTATGGAATTAGTAGCTAAACTATTGGAAGCTGTTGGAACAAGGCGAGTGATAACTGTGGACATCCACAGCTCACTTGCATTATCACATTTTACGATCAATGTCCAAAATATTTCTTCAATTTCAATTTTGGCAGATTATGCTGCAAATGAGATGAAACTTAACAAACCTATCGTGGTGTCACCGGATTCTGGTGGAATAATACGAGCACGAGAGTTCGCCAAAATTTTGAAAGTCGACATGATGGCTCTAAAGAAATTTCGTGATAGAGATACAGGCGAAGTACATATTGATGAAAGATTGGATTTAAGTGTTATTGACAGAGATGCACTTCTTGTAGATGACATAATAAGCAGTGGCGATAGCATCGCTAAAGCTTGTAGGGTTCTAAAGAAAAATAATTCCAGTAAGGTCTATGCAATATGTACCCACGCATTATTGATTGGAGATGCGATGCAAAGAATCAAAGCAGCCGGAGTGGAAGATGTAATTGCGACAAACTCTATCCCCAGTGAATTTGCAAAGGTTGATCTAAGCCGAATTATATCTGAAAATTTGCGGAATCTAGTTCACTCATAATAAAGTCAAATTGTTTATGAAGGGATTCGTAAATCTATGGATAAGAGGTAATTCTAACAATATTCTCTACAAAGCCAGCAGCAATTAATATAAATTGCATTACCTCTACTAAGCTCTTATTCAGATGTATTGCCTAGTCAAAATAATGGAAACATTTCCATAACACCGATAGTTTAAATCGGGCTATATTGTAATAGGAACTGCAGCAAAAAAAAACACTATGCTAGATGCTAAGACTTATCAATTGGTGCATATGTTATTTGGCTAACCTAACTATTACATATCCAAATCCCGCTATGGACAACCATATCCTAATTGTATCGTATGCTCAAGCAGTTTGACATTCTCATTCTCATACTTTTAGATGCATAGCCTCAATGCTCACCCTTGATTCTGGCTCGTTTCTTGACTTGAAGATAACCTTCGACTGCTCTCAGAATATATCTGCTTCTCGGAATATCGCCACGCTCATTATCGATCTTTTGTAATATCGATTTAGGTAGAGTGATTGCTATTTTCCTAGTTCTATCCACTGATGTAGTACTACCCACCATACTGGTAATGTGTATGCACCCATATCTATAAGAGTTTCTATTTTCTATAAAATAGAAACCAGATAGGCAGAGATCATACGTATACCATTATATGATATCTTCTACAATCTTTTAAATAGGTAACATAATACTCAACTTGTTTTTCATAACATAACGCATCGTGAATCTTCAAATGATTATACTCCCAGCTTAATGATTGTGACATTTTCACTTGGAGCGCCTATTACCACTTTAACAACTTTTCAGCTTTCCAGACTTTACACATTTGCCTGGCCATCAGTATGTTGGTGCTTATTTCAGTTTTGAATCCTAGGGATATTTGGTATTCAATACTTTGTTTGCTTGTTCGATTCTGCTCTCCATAAGGCCTTCGATCCAGTTATGGAACTCTCTTTCCGCATCTTCTAAGGTAGAATTTTTATTTTTACTCATATACTTTTGAACGAATTTTACCTTTGTCCATAAATAAGCTAATTCGTCATGATCATTGTAGTACATTATGTTAATTTTCAATTATGAATACTTAAACATTTATTGTAAAAAGGGTAAAAATATACGCGCTTGCACAATCACACAATCACATGTAGCAATCAAACTTTCTAACTAGACATTATTAGCTAAGCTGCTTTTCTATCACATGTTCTAACTGCGCTGTCGTGAAGCATCTATCCTAGCAGATGTCAAGAACCTTGTGAAAATCTTCATAATCAAGCCCAATAGCGCTCCTAAGTTTACTTTAACCCCAGACTTTAATCCCTTTAATCTCCTTACCAGTCCATTCCTTATCAACAACTCTAGATTGACAGGTGAAGGAACAAGGTGAACAATCGGAGTTGATAAGCGTTGAAAAGTATTGAAAAGCATCAAACTGCTTCATAAATATGCAATTTGCTACAGAAATTAGAGCCCAAGAAGTCACCATTCCAAAAACTTGGATATTTGCTGAACGAGATGCAAAGGTTGATGCCCAGCAGATCATCAATAATATCACAAACACCATCCACTAATGGCACGAAATTTGATGGCAAAGGTTTTTGTTTTATAGTATTTGGTAACAAAAACACGATATATTGATACTGACTGCTACAATGAGGAAGGAGATATTACAAAGATAGAACTACTGAATATAATCTCAAAAATAAGTGGAGAGCTAACCATACTAGTAGAAGTTAGCGCACAACTACATCTATCCTACCAAGTAATCAGCACAGATAGACAGGATGCCTGAGCGACTACTACTTAAACGGAAAGCCTGTTTGGTGCTCTAGTGCAGATGTTGGTTGTCCTTGCGTTGGAGTTGACTTTAGTGTTTGGTCAAGCGGAGAAGTTGACTGTAGTCCTTGTGTTGGAGTTGACTGTAGTCCTTGTGTTGGAGTTGACTGTAGTCCTTGTGTTGGAGTTGACTGTAGTGTTTGGTCAAGCGGAGAAGTTGATTGTTGTCCTTGCGTTGGAGTTGACCTTAGTGTTTGGGAAACCTTTTCTCGTGGAAACAGTTGATTATAACAATCATCCACTTGAGCTTGGGTCAGACCACCATTTTCTGCAGCCTTAAATTCGCAATCGGACAAGCTCTTTAGGGCTCTTTTGGAGATATTACTGCTTGTTGGAGTGCTTGCATGATCAATGCTGCTCTTTTTTCCTTTATGGCCAAGCTTCTCAGCGAATGCTGAAGAGGCATAACTACTTGCTGTTATAAGCGCTAATGCCATGACAATGGCAAAAATAGCCACAGTCGTTCTCTTTGTAAACATTACCACCATCAGTAACATCATATTTTATAAGAAATGTGATTATAAATACAATCTTTTAAATATACGACATAGTTACTCTTCACGATTCTAATAACAAATAGCATTTAATTGATTGCTAATAATTTATCTAATACTACAGTTAGTAAAATAGATTAGTAAACTGCTAGTGGAAAATGCAGATCTATGTTAGAATGACGAGCTTACTTTAGAGATAGAGGTTCAAGATTTACTAATACTTTTAGCAACGTTATAAAGTAGATATAGTAAGTGATGCTAGATCATACTTCCTCCTCCTTGCAACGGCAGTGGAAGATTTTCCGTTAAATTGGAGTGATGCTATTTCAAATTCCTGTTTTTGCTTATCCATGATATTTTCAAACAGAATTCAAAGAAACTACCCTTCGGTGCCACCTCTCACTCAATAGTTTATTTAGCACCATTCCGTCTCTAGACCTCACGTAAACAGAGTCTGCATTATGCATATGCGTCATAAGCAGAGGGAGGAGGAGAAGAATGGATAAAGAACATAAAACATTCAAACGATAGAAGGATGATTGTAGAAAGAACAAATTCATAGCATAATAAATGTAGATATGTTATTGTTAATAAGCTATGAAAAGAAATCGGCTGATTATTTGGCGTTCGAGTATACAATCAGCATTTGCCTAATCCTACTTAGAAGAATGATTTTAGGATAGGCAATACTGTTCACCTGTAAATTCTATATAAAACCGTTAGCAATTGCAGTCAGGGCACTCTTCAATGAAAAGTTTGTTCACATTTCCATCATCTACCCCAAGGATAAACCCTGTACCCTTACAAGTTGTGCAAACTTTCATACAATAGATACTTTA
>DATDFS010000020.1:0-29176 GCA_036522495.1 Nitrososphaeraceae archaeon
AGTTTAGTTAGTTCTTTTTAAGATATTTAAGATATTGTTTATGAAACTTCTTTAACGCATCCACTGATTATAATGTAAATAATATTTTTTATCTCTTTTCATGTTCCATAGAACAATAAATTAATTGATCAAAATATTCAATATCTATAAAATTGGGAATTTTTCTTCCTACACAGTATTATAAAGTGGGCCTAAATAAAGGGACAAGATTGACGCGGGCTCGGAGGGATTTGAACCCTCGACCTGACGCTTAGGAGGCGTCCGCGCTATCCATTCTACGCCTATGCTGCAGTTTTCTACAATATAGTCTGCGCCACGAGCCCCGTATTTGAAACATCGATAGCGTTAATTTAAGCATTGATCTTAGTTGAGATCACACTTGCAATTGCAAACCTGCTTAATAACCAGATGACTAGGATTTATGATTCTGCCGCCAAGCATCTCATAGTCCTAATGAGAGTCTTCTAACCCAAGGAGCTCCTTCTTGTACCGTAACTTTCTTAGTTAAATAGACATGATTATTACAAATTCCAGATCGTTCATATTGTAGCATTAAATTTGTTTAAGGATTCTTAAACTATATTAAATTATATTGAAATCGGCATACTTAAACTGTTATTATCCTACCCATACGCTGCGACTCCTTGTTTGGATTCGCGAACCTCGTTATTGGATTATGAATGGAGCTGAGAGAATAATCAACGTAGTCGTAATTGCAGTACTCTCTTTATGGAGAAAAGAAAATCCCTGAAATGACAGGATCATTTGATAATGAAGCAAATACGCAACAAATGAAAAACCAAAAATGGAGTAAGTATTGATAGCAGAAAGGCTTAAATCAGTAGCTGATACGCTGGGAATTAATTATCAACTAAAAATGAAGATCTTATCTTATGACTTCTATTGAATCAGAAATTAACGGAAGCAGAAATAAAGATGACAAATAACTGAATCAAATATATCTATCATATATCTAAACACAATTCCATCAGCATTATTGTTTGAAGACACGGCCCTCCCTTTAGATATTATTTCCAAGCATAAAGCCTGTTAGTTGGGTGTGTAATCTTACTGGTATATCTTTGCTTCATAACGCTTGATTTGGACAAACATACGATGCATACGATCATTTGAAATCTTGTTGACAATAAGTAATAACAATTATTGTCGAGTCAGCATATATATTTTCTTTTCATATATGACTTCAAATCCCAGCCGTTTATAAAAGTGAATGAATCTTTCATTAGCAAAAGTTTGAAGGAACAGGAAATCAAAATTCTGTCGTCGAGCAACGTCTAAAGAAAATCTTATCATTTTCTTTGCTGAACCCTGACCTCTAAAGGACGCGACCGTTCCTAGACAATAAAGGCCCATCAAATTATGTCTATTGAACAATGCAGTACATCCAATGGGGATCCTGCTGTGATTATTTTCAATGTATGATATCAGCAATGTTAGTTCATTAAAATGCCTCTTGATTATTCCTTCTACTTCAGATTTCCAATCTCTAACATCAAATGATCTACAAAATACATCTACCCAAATTGGGATCGAAGATATATCGATTGTATCTACATGAATATTATGCTCATCATGCTCTGTTTTTTTAAAATTAGATTTTAGCACGTGCATAGTATCTAATAGAGTGAAGCCCAATTTCAACAACGTTTCTTCCAATTTTATATCATTATCCTGAACATACACATAACAGTTCGATCCATTGTCTAAAAATACTCCAATAGATTCTTCTATGGCTGACTCGATGTCATGACATGCGATATTACCTAATCTATTAAAAAAGTAATCTCCGGCGAGCTTTTTATTGATATATAGATCAGCACAGTTCTTTATCTTAACGTGGTCAGTCCAGAGAGAACAAAACATGGATTCATTGTTTTCCATACTTGTTTTAATATCTGAGCCCGAATATATTCACCATATTCTTTAGAGCGGCAAGTGATTTTGTCGATTTTGTTGCAGTTATCATTGTTTCTAATGCATTCGGTGTGTCAAAATCATCTTCCATATACATCGTGAATTTACGCATATGTGTTTTTGATCTTATATTAGGTTCACGAATAGTTTCATCATTGCCAATCAATGCATTAGCTATAGATTCGTTTATGGCTTCAAACTTTTCAAGAGATGATATGGAGAATTCGAAGGATTCTCTGTAGTGCTTTGAAAAAAGATAAAGCCTTAGAACATTTGAATTATATTTTCTTAATAGATCTCGGATTCTTACCGCATTTCCTAATGACTTTGACATTTTTTTGCCACTTACTGTTATCAACCCTACATGAGTCCAATACTTGACTGGATCTGGGGACGACGCCAAAGCTTGTAGTTGTGTCAGATGAGATTCATGATGAGGGTAAATTAGCTCAATTCCTCCACCGTGTATATCATAACGTCCCCTAAAATTTGACATCGCCACTGAAGAATCCTGCATATGCCATGAAGGCACTCCACTGCCTAACATGTCATCAGGATATCTCTCACCAAAGTCATCACTCGTGTTCCAAAGCAGAGTATCGGTAGCGTTATATTTTCCTGGAGCGATGTCAAACCTCATATTATTGAGTTCGGATCGGGTGAGCTTGGACAGTCTTCCATATGATGCCATCTTGCCAGTATTCAAGTATATATTTCCATTTAAAGAATATGCTAGTTCACGTTTAAGCAATTTTATTATGAACTGCCTAGCGGTATCGATGTAATCTGAGACTCTGGCAAAGTTTAAGTTAGAAGTAATACCAAGTGATATCATATCAATATATAGTTCTTCTATAAATTTGCTTGAAAGCTCACGCGGTGATACTCCTTGCGTTTTTGCCCTGGAGGATATGATTGGGTCAATATCGGTAATGTTAACGATTGCTGTTGGCCGAAAGCCTCTGAACAGTAAATACCTTGCCAACAAGTCATAGAAAAGTAATAGACGTGCATGCCCTAAATGGATATAATCATAAACGGTTGGTCCGCAAACAAAGATTTTTACCTGATCATTATCAGTTTGAAAATTACACTCCTTCATTGACAGGCTGTCAAAGACTTTCAATTGGCAGCAGTTGGTCTCAGCCGATTATTAATGTGTTCGAACTACCAACGTACCTACACGTTTTGTCCCTTCTCGAGGCCGGCTGATAATTCTGCAAATAATTCTTTCCGCATACATGGCATTTCACATGACCGCATCCATTCACTCCTTATAACATACAAATTATTTTAGTTTTATTATGAGTGTTTCATTTTCAAGCCTTCAAACAGACATACATGAATGACATAAGATGTATAAATTAAAATATTAAAAAACATTCTGATGTATTAGCTTTCGGTCACATGTACCCTTCCCCAGTAGACTTCTAATTTTCCTTCTAAGTATAATTTTATGGCCTCTAGAAGTGTCGTGCCTTCCAGTGCATGCCCTTTCTTTTTTATAGTCTCTACTGTATCGGACTGAAAAACTTTGAATGATTCTTGACATATTATAGGGCCCTGATCTAGATCTTCTGTTACAAAATGAGCCGTGCAGCCAACTATCTTTGCTCCCCTTTCATAAGCTTGGACATATGCATAAGCCCCAGGAAACGCAGGCAACAGTGATGGATGAATATTGATAATTCTATTAGGATAGCGCCACACAAAGTTTGGGGTTAATATGCGCATGTATCTAGCAAGCACTATTAAATCAATATTGTATTGTTCGATTAATTTCAGAATATGGTTTTCTGCCTCGCTCTGATCAATATTGTTAACGACATAAAACGGTATCCCAGCACCATCTGCGATTGGTTTCAATACGTCAGTACTTCCAATAATAACTTCAATGTTGGCCTTGATCTCCTTCATTTTCTTGGAAGCAAGAATTGTTAGAAGACAGTGGTCTTCTTTACTAACTAATATTGCAACGTTTTTTACCCTATCGGCTTCTTGATAATGGACTTTGATCTCCATTTGTAATTTTTTTGAGAGACTTCGCATTCCTTCGTCAAGCTCATTCCTATTGATTTTTTTTTGAAAAGAGGCTTGTAAATGCATACCAAAAAATCCGTGGACTACATTCTGATTAATCTGTTCAATATTACCTCTATTTTTGAAAATGAAATTAGTAATATCTGCAACAATCCCTTTACGATCCTTCCCCACAACTGTGACCTCAATAACGATGTTTTGGCTGTCGGTTGTATGATTGTCATGCATGGAGGCAATGTTAACTCTTGGTATAAAAAATCTATGCACAATGATAATTCTTGTACATTTAACACGAGTCGTCTCTCGTCTTGGAGAGCAATTTCTATTCTATTAAAATTCTTCCAGCTAGTTGTTTATTTTATTCTAACTATGCATAGATTACGTGCTTATATTATGAAATCAGCAAATGGAATACAAGAAGAATGATGCAGCTAATTGTTACTAAGCTTATGGGACGACATTAAACTTGCTAAATGCATAGTGAAGGCAGCGAGGTTCATCGCTATAAACAGGACATGCTTTGATTGTTTATACCGAGTTGATAACAAAGGCGAATTTAATGTGGATTGCTTTCAACTATTATAGGATGAGGATACAAAGATTGTAAACTTACTCCTTTCTTTGGATTTCTTTGAACAAAGATAAATATGATAAAGATAATACATTCCATGATCCCACACGAAGATCAAGAAATCTAACGGCAGTTTAGAGATATTCTCTAAAAAATACAATCTATATTTTGACTGTAATATAGGGGCTGTTTTAGAGGGGGGAAGAAAGAGAACAAGCACGGCAATGTTAATGACGATACTAATAGTAAGAGCCGTACCTTTCGTATTGGCTTCAGTAAAAAAGAGGTCAAATACATCCCATGGATATCATAAAAAAATGTACAGTCTGTCATAGAGGAAGGAAGAAAGACAGTCTTTTCAATACATGCAAAGTGAAAATGGTCCACGTCAACGGCAAATTACATAGACGTACAACACATCATGAAGATCGAGATGACCCTTGTGAAGTTTGTGGAGTATTCCCTGGAGGTATTCATCATCTTGGTTGCGATATAGAAGAATGTCCTGTCTGTGGAGACCAATTCACTGTTTGTGAATGTGATGATGTAGAGTATTATTAAAAATCTGATTGTAAGCTTTGTTTTTTGGTATATCTAGGTTCATCCTTACAAGGCGTCTCAACACCTTTCTGCTTGGATCTTTTCCCGGCCACGATGATGATGGCCAACACTCTATTCCTTTAATTCTATTTTCTTTTAGCAAATGTTTTATAACAAAGTCGTAATTCTCCTATTCTTGCGACGTCGGATTATAGAACACACTAATTCAATTCAATCAGATCTTTAGAATTGCAATGAATACTGTTTTTTTCTGATTGAGTACCAAATCTCATTTTCCATAGCTTTAGCAAGGCTAACTTATCAACCCATAGTAGTTTTCTGCGTTTATGTAACTTGAAATTACAATATTTCTTTCCTCTCCAAGGCGAAAAAAAGTAGAATAATTGTACTGAATATAATTCACTTACAAATTTGGCGAGTTCTTCAGAATTTTAATGCCAATGGTCTAACCCTAGCAATCATCACTATCGTCTCCTGTTGCATTAGCCTCTAACCTTATTCAAGAAGGGTGTAAAAGCCGATAATAATTTGTGCGATCACTATTGATAGATAAGTGATGATTATTATTTTGACTTCTAGAATATTACGGGTTAATTTTTATGTATTTATTAGGTACTATACGGTAATACAGCTTACTTTGGGCAATCAGCGGCATAGTAACCAGCTTCTAAAATATTATTGCTCGACGTGTGACATACTTTTAAGAACAACAATCGATATAGACATCGGTGTCAAATTCTCTAGTTCAAGAGAAGAATGTCCCCATTGCGGTTGTTCCTTAGTTTCAGAGACGCTAAGAAAAGAAGAAGCGGAACCGGCTGAACAACAAACTAACATAAAATCAGGTAATACATCATCTCTACTACTACCGCCAAAAATACAAATTGCTTATCAAGAATTTAGCAGTAGGCTTACTTTTGATATTGAAAAGATAGACTCTGTGCTGAAACTTACAGCTGGCGAAAGCGTATGTATTGTAGCGGCTAACGAAAAATATCCCAACATACTCATTACGAGGCTATGTGTCCGTGCTTTAATGTCAAATAGACAAGGAGGATTTAATTCTTCCAAGGTAATATTTGTTGATGCTGGAAATACTTCAGATATTTATCAATGCGTAAACTTTGCAAGACAGTATGGGCTGAATATTAAGAAGGTGTTGCAGAGCATAGTCGTAAGTAGGTCATTTACAATCTATCAACTGGCAAATATGATTATCAATGAATTACCTAAAGTAATTGAGCAATTTGCTGAAACCCGAGTAATAATCATCTCTGATTTATTGTCTATGTTTGTAAATGAGCCGCAAATTCAAATTAAAGAAGCAGAGTCCTTGATAAGGCAAATAGCAAATGCAATAATAAAAATGTCATCATATAGTAATATCTTGTTTCTAATATCTTTTTATTCTAATATGAGGAATAACCAGCCATCATCAATACATGCATATGATAAACTACTTCTTCAGAGAGTTGATAAGTGTATCATGATTACCAAAGGTAATACTGATAACAGCAACAACTTGCTAATTAATATAAAGAGCAAGAAGAATCATTCCCAAGAACACAGTGTTTTACTACAAGAAAAAGTATTACATTTAGTTTCTGACAAGTGAATGCTCTAAAGAAAGTAAACAGAATATTAAACTATGTTTAAAGCCGATACTACCCCATATCTATGAAAAAATCGTACATTATCTGTTATGCATTATCACTGAACACTTTTGTCTTCTATTAGCAACACTAGATCTAAACAAAAACTCTAATATTGTCTTCTAACCACTCTCTCTGGTATGTCGCAAGCAGAGTCGTATACAACCTATCTGAAATATGTAACCTTGGAAGATATGCTCAAAGTTATACTCTATTCAGCGCAATCAGCTCTTGGCTTGACCCCAATGCTTTACCATATCAGATACGATAATCAGCAAATACTCTTCATTCAAACTGGAGCTGTTGGTGCTATTACTATACACTATATAGTTCATGGTGACGAGCCAAGCAAGAAGTTCATTGAGCTACGACGATTGACAGGCGAATTTCAGTTTGCTGAAAGAATCGGTACTGATACCCAATCGTTATACATCCCCATTATAAAACTCGAGAATTCTACGCTAAAATTTCCTGTGTGAAAGCGCTATGCCAATAACTATTGAACAAATAATTTCTGAATGCATATACGATAAATCCCCACAAATTTCTTTATTAAAGAACGCCGTCCCCTAGTTTTGGGCATAGTATTAGCTAAGCAGCCATTTATTCAGATAGTTTCAATGATGACAGAACGGATGACAGTTGCCAGGGAATCAAATAAAACCGTAGTTGCTTTCCACAGGCCTGCATTCGCACTGTCGCTGATATTCCACATGCTGCTACTCGAATTCTGCACATACCTCTTCTTGATCTCTGCATAACCGTAAGAACTCCTTTGTTCTCTTGTACGATCATAATAGTCACAATAGGTTTCATCAGCATAGCCTTTTTTCGCCTGCCCATCGGAAAGAACTTCATAGGCTTCAATGATTTGAATAAATTTCTGCTTTGCTTCAGAGTTTTTATTTCTGTCCGGATGATATTTTAGTGCTAAATTGCGAAAAGACTTCTTTATTTCTGCTTGGGAGGCAGTATTACTAACTCCCAATATAATATAGGGGTTTGTCACTTTTCCTCTTACATCAAACTATAGTGTATAATCATTTATGGCTATACTTATTATCAAATGGGTTTAAAAATATGAGCTGTAAATTTCAAGACTCATACCTAATAGTCAGTGCAATACACTGATAGATAATACTTAACTACGTTCTGAAAAGATCATCATTGGTTTTTTTCAATCTTCTACTAGGGTGTAACAGGATTAGTGCTTGTTATTCGCATGAGAAAATACTTCTCTGATCATTCATGGTTTTCATATACCTGCGACGGGGCGGCAGTAAAATTATATATCCCGCGGGCAGGATCTACTCCAAAATGTTTTCAACCATTTTTGTTTGAGCCTGCGACTCTTCGGTTACCGCAACTTGTATGCCCGATAGGCTGCTTCTCGTGATCAGCATAACATATAGGCCGATTTCTACAGCCGAAAGCTCTACCAGGCTGAGCTACCGCGGGACATCTTGGTTGGTTGTAACAATGTTATATAATCGTGACTCAAAGAAAGGGCAGGTGGACTACCCAATATTTATCGGTTTATTCATGTTTAGAATAAGGGGGTCAGCGTACGTTAACAGGGCATCTTGTACATCGACAAACAAAACATTACGTTATGTCGCAAAACATCTATATCATCGATCCACATAAAATATTTTGTGTCAACGGATGATCAATTACCTATAGGTGACGAAACCATTCCGATTGTTCATTCTCTTCAAAAAACAAAAACTTCGCCAAAATCAGAACAACTTTTTGAGGGCATTGTAGGCTACCATGATGTTAAAAAGCTATTTAATCTGTCCTTTTCATCAGAAAAGCCTGTTCACATACTACTGGTCGGTCCGCCAGCATCGGCTAAGACTCTCTTTATGCTAGAATGCATGAGACTAGAGCGCTCTTACTTTACCCTCGGCAGTCATAGTACGAAGTCTGGAATGTTAAATTATCTATTTGAAAAGCGACCGAGGTATTTGATTGTAGACGAAATTGAACACATGCCAATGAAGGATCAGACAGCTCTCCTAAGTCTAATGGAAGCGGGTATTGTTGCTGAAACAAAATTTCAAAAAACTCGTAACACCCAGCTCAAGACATGGATATTTGCAACCAGCAATAACACTGAACGAATGTTAACTCCACTTCTGTCAAGGTTTTTGGTACTGCATTTTAAACAATACAAATATGAGAGCTTTCATGAAGTGGCTGTACACTTGCTTTGTAGTCAAGGAACTTCTACAGAGATGGCCGCGGCTGTAGCTGACGCAGTGTGGTCAAAAATGAAGTCCAAAGATATCAGAGACTGTATAAAAATTGGTCACCTTGCAAAGACTAAGGATGACATAGATTGGATTGTTGCAACTCTTCAAAACTACAAATAATAAATATATGATACACTCATTGTAATCGCTCTTTCTAACCATATGTAAACATGATGCATTATTGAATACGGTTGAATGTATATTGCCTTTTTGTAACTTTTAATTTTACATATTGGATAACATTCAATTTGCGTTGTATAAGCGATAAGTAATAATAGTTTATTCGCTTTAGTTGTGGTTTAGATAGTACCTAAACAACTCATGGTCTACAAGACCGAGGCCAACCCTTCAAGGAATCTATCGTGCTTAACGATTCTTTAGAAACGTTGAATGACAAGATCTCCTAAAAATAAGTCGATAAAACTATAAAAACAAATGACTAATGGATACTCTAGATGGCATAAATGTCAGTTTCATACATAGACCATTTCTACGAGTATCACATACAATATGATATCATTAGTTTAATCCTCTAGGTACCTAGCTAGATCCATGGAAAAATATGAAATAATTCTATCTGCTCCGGCTCTTTTTATTGATGCAACAGAAGTAACTTTCCACAATTCTTCCTCAATCCACCTATACATTGCAGCAGCCTTTATCATGGCATATTCGCCTGATACATTTTGTACTGCGATGGGAAAACCAAATTTTTCTTTTATCATGCAGACAACATCAAGAGACAGTACTCCGGGCTTTACCATAACCATGTCTGCTCCCTCGTTAATATCAGCTTCCACTTCTCTCAAAATCTGCCGAGGATTGCTACATGCTATTTGATATGATGATTTATCGATATTATTGAATTGACATTTTTTAGAGAAGGCAGCGGATCTAAATGGTGTATATAATGAGGATAACTGTTTAACAGAGTAGGAAAGAATTTTAGTTTTTTGAAAACCATGTGTTCTAAGCAATTTCCTTACGGCATATACTTGTCCATCCATCATAGAGGATGGTGCAACAGCATCTGCACCAGCTTCAGCGTGGCTAAGGGCTATTTTGGATAGTAAATCCAAAGTAGAATCATTATCTACTTTATTGTTGTTACCCAATCCACATTGTCCTGAAAAATTGTACTGACATATGCAGACGTCTGTTATTACATTCAACTTATTCCCAAATTCTTTTCTTATCCTTCTCAACGCTTGTTGAACTATGCCATTTTTATCCACAGCAAAGGATCCTCTTTCGTCTCTGTTTTCAGGTATACCAAATATGACTATTGATGAAATTCCTGCATTGATTATTGCATGTACCTGTTGAGTCACTTTTTTTAACGGAGTCCTTGCTATTCCCGGCATAGCAATAATTTGACTCCGTTCTCGGTGTCTTTCCTGAATGAAGATTGGAAAGATTAAGTGTTTTTTTCGCATGCCAACCGCGTCAAGAACTTTTTTATATTCTAAATTATCAACGGGTTGGGCGAGCACAATGACATCACTAGCTTTAGAACTTATTAATATTGATAATCTTCAATATTGCATCTCCTACCAATTCAGGAACAATTTGTAATATATGTGCATACCACAAGTTGTATGTGAAATGAAGACGTGACGATCTCAAAGAACATCTTTGGCGTATTCTTGTTGTTTACCTGTGCAGATCAAATCATCGTTTATGCTCTCACGAATTATTTAACTCCCCTCTGCTCTACTGCCTCACTCACTTGTTCTGCTGCAATTCGTGTGCAGATCTTCTAATAGATGGATATTTTTCGATGAGTATAAAGAATGCTATAATATAATATACTCCTTAACTTTAAAAGTATCACTAGGATTGCACAAATTAACGATCGGTATTCCGACATTTAATGAAGGACAGAACATACTTAACCTCCTTAAAGCCTTAATGACAGACACTTCAAAGGATTATATCATTTCTGAAATTATAATTTCCGATGATTCATCAGATAATACACCTCAGCTAGTAGATAAATTTCTGAGGAATTCTTTATTGAACGTCAAATTTATACATCATCATAATAGAAGGGGAGCCGCAGCTGCATGGAATGAAATCTTTGAAAGGTCTACAGGAGATATTATAGTACTGTATGACGCAGACATCATAGTAGGACGAGATTGTACACAACGATTGGTGTCCTCTATACAAGGAAAAATAGGACTCTGCGCATCAAATCCAAAGCCCATTCAGGTCAAAGGCCTAGTTGCAGGTGCATCCATTTTTATTTCAGATTGGCTGAGATCAGTAAGGAACAACCAACTTTCACAATATACCGTAATGGGAAGAGCATTGTCGATTCGTTCTGACATTGCCAGAAAAATCTCAATACCTAATGACATAATAGCTATAGACCTTTATATTCAATGCAAGGTTCTAGAGTGTGATTCGGATGTTGTATACAATGACAATGCCATAGTTTATTTTTACCCACCAAATATCATATCTGATTTTGCTTCGCAGGTGTTAAGAGCATTTAGTGGGCATAAACAAATTCGGGATTGTATAGAACGGTTCAAAATTAGTCTCTCGCCAAATGTTGGTCTAATAGAGATAATACGAAATGCTATTGCTAATCCTCTTGGTGCCCTTTCAGTATTTGCTTGTTGTGCATCAGTTCCCTTTTATAAATTCAAGTTGAAAGACACAAAATCTGCTAAATGGCATACAGCAAAAAGCACCAAATTAAGATTATAATCGGTTCAATCTGGGTTTTGCTCATAAAACAAATCAAACTCCTAACTATTCACTATTTTGTTGTAAAGATATGCTTTTACATAAGCCAACATTTTAAACAACTTCCTATAGAATATTTAAGATAAAGTTAACACAAAAGCATTGATGAGTTCGCTTAACGTTCTGTTTATCGCTAAAAGATGTTGCTGAGTCATCGATAATTAACGAATAGTAAGTCGTATGGGATCATTTGGATTGCACACAATAATACATATATCATTGCAGGATAACTAGAATTTAGCTTGCAAAGCGCAGACATAGGCATACAGGGTTACATATGTACACCACATGGAGGACATTCGGCTCCGCTTCTAGACTATTGGAAAAGGTCAGATAACATCAGTGTCATTTACTTTGTTACTGCGACTTTTCCTTGTGAAACTATGCCATATTTTCCAAATAAGGCAAACCATTATATCCTTGCGTCATTTAGAGAAATGAAAACTGCGTTGGAAGATATTAAGAAACAGAATAACACCAGATTATCATTTATATTTAGCTTGAACGGTGCTCTATTTGAACGAGCAACTAATAAACTTAATTACATTTCAATTTATTTTACAAAATATACGTACGGTGATATTGAAATTGGCGATCTGGCGAATACCATAGCCAAAAGAGATCGAGTAAAGAAAGCTAGCCTAGCTAGCATACAAGTCATAACTACTGGACAGCTGAAATTTGTATTTCCTTATTCTAAAAACGCAGTAATGCTTGAAGTCGAGGGAGAAAAAACGCACCAGAGCGATCAAAAATATTGTGAGCGAACGAGAAGAGATGTAGCAAGAAAAGGTCTTTTGTTGAGTAATCTGGTCAGTTTTTCCATTCTCGACAAACTGAAGTAATAAACTCACTACAAACGCTTCACTGTCTTCATTTAAAAGAAGACGCCATATTTTATATCGTTGCAGATTTGTAGTAATGGGACATACCATCCCACCTCCATATACCTGTATATATACTACCTAATACTTCGGTTTCACTGTGTTGATCACACAGGTATTTATAGTGAATTTTAGTTTCATTACATTGCAATACTGTAACATTCGGAACTAGGATATTCCTCTTAGGGCGTTATTTTTTTATTATAGTAACACAAAGCTATTTTCTGATAAGTATTGAGTAAGCCAATGGACCTTGGCAGCCTAAAAGTTGGCTCATATATTGTAATTGATGGAGAGCCTTGTAGAATAGTTTCATATGATCATAGTAAACCTGGAAAACATGGTTCCGCTAAAGCCAGGGTAGCAGCAATAGGAGTTTTCGATGGCTCTAAACATAGTTTAGTTTCCCCAGTATCTGCAAATGTCGAAGTTCCTATAATTGATAAGAGAAACGGTCAAGTTATATCAATCTCTAGTAAGACACTCCAGCTTATGGATCTTGAGACGTTCGAAGTCTTTGACACATCATCGGTGGAAGATGAAATGAGAGATAAGATCCGGCAGGGCGGCGAGGTAGAATATTGGAAAGTTCTTGATAGAATAAAAATTGTGAGGGCCAAGGGTTAGGCTTTTTTCTTCTCGGTTAGTAGCTATGGTATTATCGAGAGTTGATTTATTGTCAAGGCACTTCGAATTTGCAGCATGCAGTCCAGACATCCGGAAGAACAGAACTGGCGAAGAACATGACACACCTGTAGTGTTAAATTAGATAATGTTTGCCTTAAATCATCTACATGCCACATTATTGTTTATATCAATATTGGGATAACTGATGTTTGATGTGGACAAATTTGAGGAGATGTGTAAATTAAAGATAGAAGATTTAATTTCAAAAAGAGGTATTGAAAGAATCAAGCTACGCTCTTTTAGTTTCGAATGATGCACTCAAATTAAAGACACAAGAATAAGATAAATCAAAACAGGTTATTATTTGAATCAAACCATGAATCTGCTTCAGTAAATAGAGAGCTTGTAGCAACTAATAAATGATTTGCAGAAACTAACAAGAGGTTTGCTCAAGTGGAAGAAGAAATACATCAGCTCAAGTTTACCTCAATGGCTCTTAAGCTTGTAACAGCTTCATCTTCAGCTCCTATCATCAACACATACTTTCCAGGATTCAAATTCATTGACGGTTTAAAGGTAAATGTTACCTGCTTTGATTTTCCATCCGCAGTAGTTGAAAATGCTTCTTGACTGAAGGATCCTGTGGAGTTTCCAAGATCCCCTGTTGGAGTAAGAGTTCCTGATGCCATCATATGAAGACTTGACTTGGTGGCGGAAGATGACGATAGTTCTGTAATTTTGATTTTTATTTGCTTACTTTCTCCTCTTTTTATCGTCAATTCCTTTTGAGGTGTGGTAGTTACTGAAAATGGCAGATGGCTCCTTGTATCTAACTTGCCAATCTTGTTCTCTGACCACTCTGTAAACCAGATCTGTTTATTATTATTTGTTATAGAAAATTGCAACGCATTGGCAATACCACATTTCTGGCTGCCATTGGCATTGGTATTATTGCTAGGTGGACAATTGCCCCATAATCTATTCTGTGTTGGAATCCAATATTCAGTTAGCTTCATATTGGAAGGATCAAATCTAGCTATTCTGTTACCCTCCTGTTCATTGAACCAGAGGGAACCATCAGAGGCTTCCTGTATCCAATACGGAAGAGTATATGCATTCTTGGAGATGTTGCTGTCAATGCCGCCATGGACTTGACCTCCATTATCACCACCGAAAACTCTGGCAGATGCTTTTGAAGTGACGAACTTTATGATGTCACCGCTGTCCGTATTTAGCTTGTAAAATATGCTTGTGCCTGCATTTGTTATCCATAAATCCGAGTTAGAATCCACAGCCATCCCCAAAGGGGAGTTAAGTTCTGCTGGCAAGTCAAAGATTTCAAAGGATTTTGTAGTCAAGTCATATCTGAATATTTCACCTTTTCTCCCATAAGATAGCACAGATATCCATACAGAATTATTCTTGCTATCAAGTGCAATTGAACCGGTTGTAATTAAAACTGGGTCAATCCCATTAAACCCATTAATAGGAATAGGAATCTGCGAAATCCCATCCGAGGTACCGTTTTTCATCTTGGTGATATCTCCAATCCACAGTGAAGCTGAAAATGTTCCTACAAAGAAAATACGGTTATTCTTAGGGTCGATCTCTAAGGATATTGGATAGGTTGTTACAAAAGAGCTGGAATTATTTGGAATCTTGTATATCTCGAAACTTTGTGAAGATTTGATAAATTTCCATATTGCATTTTGTTTCGCATCAGTAAACCATACATCTCCTCCTTGTCCATCTCCTCGTTGCTGTTGTCTCCTAGAACTGCTGTCATCGACCTTTAAAGACCATACCTGAGAATAACCAACTGGGTCTTCACGTGAAATCCAGTTGGGGATGATATGCTCTCGATCAAATGTATTTTGTTTTAGATCATAGCTTCCCAAGACTCCCTTCTTTGTGGATACATACCAGACCCTATGGGCATTACTATCAACAGCAATACCTAAAGGCATTTCACAGTTTTGAGGAAGGGTATGTTCTGTTACATATCTATTTGAGTTAGATGTCGTTGTACTACTGTTAGTACCACAAAATGCCTCTTGAAAGCTTTTAACGGCAGTATTCTGTTCTTCTTTTTGTGTTGCTAAAGAAGATTTTTGTAGTTTTATATTAATCGTTGAATTGTTTTTATTATTTGTTAAAATATTATTGGTATTTGCATGTACTAAAGTAACATGTGTTTTTTGGAGTAATCCTTCTGCAGCAGCATAATGTTGTTGTAGCAGTATGGACGTAATAGAAACTAATGAAATCAAGATTAAAGTGAGTAAGCAAATTGAAGAAAAAGTCTTTAACATGGCAAACATTATATTTATCAGGTATACTTTTGTTGCATATTTAGTTGTCGTCGTTGCTGCTTGTTCTAGCACTACTATTCACTTCTTTGACATGCGATATCTAAAAATCACTCCATTTTCACGATAGTATGGTAAAGACACGATGAGCAGGAAAAATACTGACTGTAATGTAGTTTCCTCTAACATTTGTAATTAATATGGTGAAAAAAGTAGCTGGATTCGAATTCCTAGTTGGTAATCAACTAATTATCGGCATTAATTGACGATATACCTTATCATTCTTTTTCCTTCTTGATCTTATCTGTTATAACGGCATTGTAACCTGGTAAATATTTATTGAAAATATGCTAAGTTATATTTACACATGGTTGACTACTCAGCATATTTCTCAGCAATAACGAAATATCAAAGCGTAAAACTTGGAGAGACAGAGAGGTCATCTCTTCTTAGGATCATAAATGCTCCTGAATCTACATCAAAAATAGCTTCTTACTTTAAATTAAAACGAAGACAGGCAGCTCGTTTCAATGATGATCACTATGCCAGCATAAAGATACTCCAAAATATTGACTTGATTGAGGACGCTCAGGAAGAAAAATTTTTGCGTGGAGCAACGTACTATAGGTTAACAACGTGGGGATTATTCTATACCTTATCTAATATGGTTAATTATCCTCCACAACTATTTATGAAATATCAAAACAATGTAATTCTAAAAACTCTACTTTATCCTTACTTTGAGGCAGATACTATAGAAAATTGTACTTCTCGTTTATACTCTGTATTAACCCAATATCTACATGAAGCTTGTAACATCACTATTGATAAACTTGAAGCAATCAAATCTATGACTGATACAAAGGATAAGGAAAGATACATTAAAGGATTACAATTTGACCTGGAATCGCATGCCAAGGTTTTGGGATTTAAGCTAGCGGTGATGTATAATGAATCAAATATACTTACAACTAATCCAGATGTCATGGATGACAATGCTAAAGTTGCTTTATATGAACTTGAAAGTAGCATGAAAATCCGTCTCTCCCGTGATAACAGGTTCATGCAATTCCTGCAACTTATAGAAAAGGACTATGAGGACGGATATAAGGAATTGACAAGGCTCAAGGAGGGAGAATAACAGTATATCATCGGCGTATGTAAGGCTAGTTTGACAAGACAGAATTCATTTAACATAACTCAATGCTTTGATACTTGCAATTGGTGAATTATTATATACTAGGGAAGAAAAGAAGTGAAAAAGTATTTTCGAAATAGTGGCTGAATCAATGCGTAATCCAAAGCTGCTGAAGATATTATATGAACAAAGAATAAAAACATTTGATGGTGTTAAACAGTGTTTAGACCTTCGAGAAGAAAAGGGATTCTTTGGAAAAGTAGACGCAGAAGCTATAGTATCTCTTTATGATGGGTTAGATATAAGTAATTTTAGGAATAGGTTGCAATTTCAATAAAAGGACTTGGGTTGGAACAGTCAATGCTATAGTTGCTAGTACAAGTTAACGCATGTCATATGCATCTCAGATACTAGCCTGCTATAGATAGTACTCAATCCATGCATCTTTGTGATGGTATGTAGTCTATAATCTAACGCAAGGGGATTATTACTAGACAAATTATGAAGTATAGGTATTATAGATAAATGTAAGCAATGGGGAAGTGGTGAAACTTGGACAAACCAATCAATAAGCATGACCATTGGCTAATTAATTCTGATGACAGATTCAAATCTCTTTAGCCAGGTCTTACCCTTCTTTGTTACTTTCAGATTATCTCCTGGGGTAGTGTCTTTTTCTTCATCGACCCAATGTTTATCTTTGAGAAAAGCAATCCAAGTAGAAACCAGCTGTCTATTACCATCGAACTTACCCTCAACTATTTGATCTTGAGAATAACCTTTTGCAAGGCATTTTAAAATACAGGTTGCTGCAGTCAAGCCTGATATAGGTCTAGCGTTATCACGGTCGTTTGTATTTGAGCCTGTCATTAAATTATTTTTATCCGCCATTTACATGACATTACTACTTCAACTATCTACGCTCGAACCCATATTTATGGCTATTTGTAGATAATGGCAAGCATAATTCGGGCAAGTAATATGCTTCAAGTACCCAAACGAGTATATATTCAACGTATGTTCACTGCTCTCCCTCTACCAAAGAGGTTATACGAGCAGACTGCATTAGGACGCAAAACTACCATTCATTGATTAAGACTGCTTGACTATTGACAATGGTAACTCTGGTACTGATATTGAGGTATAATGAGGTAATCATTATTAATAATTTCCTCTACCGGCTCCCTCTAACAACTATGGAATAGATTACTGTTGTTGAACACGTATTATTAGCATAATAAATCAAAGAACCAAGTCTGTCTCATTAGATACTGAAAATTTTGAGCGAACCTTATACTATCAAACTTGCTTGTTTTTGAAGCTCGTTATACTCACAATCGTGGGAGGCTGTCAGGTCGATTTAGTTTCAAACATAACTGTGTAAGTAGGATATAATTTCCTACTGGGTGTATAATAGAAATAAACTTTTCAGATGTTCTTTTATGTTTAATCATTCATTATTAGCCGATGTGCAGTAGTTACTATTTTTTATTCTGCATGAACGTGTATGTATGCAAAAGGTTCTCCTCTGGTTATAGAATTTCATAATAATATTGTATTCCCTTTGGTCCAAAGCCCCTAACTCTTTTAATTTTACCTTCTTGTGTCAAACGACGTATGGCATATCTCATCTTTCGCTTGCCCATATCATCCATTTCCTTTTCAATATGCTTTGTAGTGGCTCTGCCGCCATAATCATTTTTTATAAGCATGTAAACCGATTCAATCAGCTTTTCCTTAGAGACTGTACCTCGTTGAATATCAGCAAGCTGCATATAGAATCTTGCAGAAGATTTTGACTAAAAGTAATGTAGCTTGTATTATTTTACCATAATATACAGAAGAAATTCACTCGAGCCACCTAACTGCATAATCTATCGAAAGTCAATAAAGCGAGTCACAGGGGCAACCTCATAAAGCGATTGGTGTATAGTATTTGAGAACTCAAATCCAATATCATTTACTTATCTACTAACGAGATATTCCAGAGAAGATTCACCAGACTTTGAACGCATGAAAAATCGCCTCTCAACTTTCATAAAATACTCATGAACCAAACCATATCTTATCAATGCACATATCCTATGTTATTAACATTTGTCAAACAAAAATATCCAATAATAGATTAGTTGGAAGACAAGGGATCCTTTTGTCAAATATAGTCGATAAATTTTATTTATAGCCGATATTGAACAAAAAGTTGATGACACTATATGCTTGTGAGACTACCTCCAGCGCCGAGGGTCCTTGTCGCTACCTTTCTGGGCTCCTTATACCTGTTGCGATCAGCAACCCATACAGCGAGTATCACATGGTTATTGCCGATAGGAATCAATTATACAGCGAATAATAATGGGAAAAAGAAAATGAGCCTCAAAGGTATGTGTATGCATCACAGAACTCAAAAAGCCTACCCGCATTGGTCGTATGCCACGGATTTGGCTTGCCCAACTTGTGAGAAGTGGGATGATTTATGATACCTTACTGAAGTTGCAGCTGCACCTAAAGAACAGGACCACATAACACAAAATTTAAGGCACGATTGAGAGATGAAAACAAGGAACAGATACAAGAACCTAAGATAAATATTAAACAACCACTTACGCTATCGCATTTTTCATATATGATGGGTTCATATCCAAGAAATGAAGATAACACAGGACACGAACTGGAAAAACAAGAATTCCTATCAGAAGAGTGTGGAGGGGCATCAACGTAAAACGAAGATAATAATGGTGTCAGTTATCTATTTTCGATTAAGAATTTTATGTTTAATTATGTCAGTTTTCATGGGCAAATAATGAATATTTGCCCCGTTGTTATAGGAGCAGATAGTATGAATATCGCAATGAGCTTGAATTAAGACTTAACGTGTACGATGAAATATTTTTACGATAAGGGATTTTGCTTTTAACAAAAGCCTTAGAGCGACAACTTTATCTTTCTAATTCTAGTAAACAACGTATGGAAACAAAGAAAAAAACTTTCTTTATGACATTAAACAAAGCCATGGTATTGATTACCGCCATAACATTACTACTGCTAACAATGATGCCAATCAAAGGTCATGCGGCATTGTGTGCCAAGCCAGAAAGAAGCACTGGCTATTTTAATGGTTATGAAGCTGCTCAATCCGACTTCCATGCGGGTCATCCGCAAAATCAAAACGTGACCAGTGCCAGTTCAAGCTACATCTCAGATTATAAGCAAGGTTATAAGGATGGATGGAATGATGCACAATACAGTGTAAACGTGCTGGAGAGTTCGATCTGTTAAAGTACGTAAAGTACTGTGTTCTTAACCTCTCAATTGCCAATCAATCCGTAAAATCTCCTTTTCCTAGCTACGCCACCAACATGCCTAAAGCAAAAGAAAGCGCAAACTAGAATCGATAAAATGGCGCATCATTAGATCAAATACCTGGGAAGTTAACTCAAAAGTGTTATGTGGTGTGATGGGAATACGAACTATAGAACGGCAATGGAAAGGTCAGATAGATATACGGGTTAAGATCACCCTGATATTATTCAATGGTCAATTCGATGTAAAACAACCTGACGAAGTAGAGCATGAATTCCCTAACTACTGTGTTTGTTGGAAAATGCGGCAAACTATACTCACTCCGCAGGCACTACTAATACAGTTGGAGCTTTTGCAACGAAAAATTACTTATTCCTTGCATTATTGGTGAAAAGGTAAGATAGAGAAGAAATTAACTAGTCTTTTAATAATATCTATTTAAGTGGTATTCATTATAGTATAATATGCTATTACTTATTGATGAGTTTAAACAAGAGTAGGAAGTTTGACATCTTAAATATAGGAATATTAGCTCCTACAATTGTATAGAGTATGAACCACGCAACCTTAGCGATAACACGCGTCGTAGTATTGATTTTAGGAGCATGGCTCCAGCCCCCATGCATCGTAGATAACTATCTGAAAAAAGGAGCCGGAAAAACATAATGCTTGCAGAAAATGCAACTAATTTTATGCCCCTTTTAACTACAGTTGGATTCGGCGGAATAGCAGGATTCTTAGTGGGCATTGCTATAAGATATATTATTAAAATAATAGCTGTAATAGCTGGCTTATTCCTTGCTGCTCTGATGTATTTACAATCACAAGCAATACTGAATGTTAATTGGGGAAAATTACAGACAATATCTCAGCCTATTCTATCAACTCTTACAAATAACCTCAATTCGACAGGAGTAGGAACAGGAATGGGGCATAGCGCTATTCCCAATGTTATCCATAGCAGTCTCCCTTTCTTACCAGTAGATATGGGCTTCCCATTGGTTGGAAGTGCTGGTCTTGGATTCATACTTGGTCTAACTAGGAGGTGAAAATAGATCTATCTGAACGTGGAATGCCGCTGCTGACAAGCTTCCCTATGGTGGATTGGCAAATATTATCTCATCCATCGGTGCATTAATCATCATCCTATCGTGTAGGCTACACATAGTGAAGAAAGGTTTCCTGCAGGTCCTTAGGATGTGCAATCATGATATCATGGCCTGTTGTAGTGGTATGCACACTCCATTCGGGTTTACTGGTCCTTGCTGTGAAGGGCTCCGTCCATGATGAAAAGGGTCCGGGGGTGCAGTGAATGAAAGTCCGAGGGAATAGACCCGCTTTCTGGAATACAGAAGCTGGTGATACCACGTTTTGCATATTGTTTGTATTACTTTTCTTACTAAATTGAATTGGCGGTTCTACAGCATCATTATGTAAGACTTTTAGGCTGTTAAATACAGCCGATGGTTTTTTATTGATAGTATAAGATGACATTCTCATCACTTGCTCTGCCACTCTGTCAGCTTCTTGCTCATATACGTCACACCGGGCTGACCACTTTTCAATTTTGCTGAATGCCAATCACTGCAAAGTCAAATTCACCATTAGAACGCATGAGCCTCTGTACAGCTTGGTTGCCAATTATTTTTCATTGTACCAATCCTCTTGTCGGAGTCTTTCTGACATGTATGCAATCAACCGCAGCATCTGCTAGTGCAAGTTTATCTTTAAATATATCAAGTTCATTGAAAGGTTGAATAAGATTTCTATATCTAGAATATGTATATGTGCCCTCAACCTTTGCATTGTAGACATGTACATCTATTTTTTGTCTGCTAGCAACTCTCAGCCCTGCCGATAACGTGCTGTGCACACACTTCGCTCTTCTGTGTACTATTAGAAGAACTAATGCTTTAGCGCTAGAGAGACTTATATAAGAAAATCACTAAGTTAGCGAAGTGATCTTGTTTTGAATGAGGATAACGAAGATTTCAATAGCAAATTTCGCCAGAATGTCATAACTTTGATGGATAATTTTATAGAACAGATAC
Organism: Nitrososphaeraceae archaeon; assembly: GCA_036522495.1. Classification (GTDB taxonomy): domain Archaea; phylum Thermoproteota; class Nitrososphaeria; order Nitrososphaerales; family Nitrososphaeraceae; genus Nitrososphaera_A. Next base: position 22,084 of record DATDFS010000020.1, read on the forward strand.
TTCAAAAGACAAAGGATACGCTGTCTATGGCTCTTTCTCTTTCTCTTTCTGCCATTGCTCTCACTCCACTTGCAATAGGTCTTTCAATCTTCTTATTGCTTCACCCTTCATTCTTTCTTATCCTCGAAAAGGAAAGCGAGTTTGGACTTTTTCTTAGCATTTTATTGGCTGGTGTTATCATAGTCTCTTTACTATGGCTTGTAACGGGCATTAGGCAATATCGCTCAATAAAATTATGGAACAAAAAGTATAGCATATTTACAGAGAGAAAAGAGGAACTAGACCGAAATATTGCAGCAGAATATGATTTAGATCAAGATTATTAGAAATGCCTGATTGTATTTCAGAATACTACTATCTGTACGAGGAAACATTATCTCATAAGGCTCTAAAATATGGCTGCAAAATTCTATGCCTTTTCGAGTTGGTTTGTATGCTGTTATTGGTTTTTTCCCAACTAACCGCAGACTCTTGCTTATCAGACCCTTTGATTCCAATTTATCAACAATAGACATATGTTTTTTAAAATTCAAACCACAAAAGCTTATCAAAGAAGTAGCGTTTAACTCACCATATTGCACTAGCTTGAGGATTATATCTTTAACTATGTAAATCCTGTCTCGATATAAACGTTGAGTACCAGACATTAGTTGATGACGATTAGAAGTTACTGAAGCCGGAATATAACCTCACTTTTGCAATAGATGTAATTGTATTATAAAGTGTATTATGTGGCAACCGCTATATATGTAGGAAGAAATTGGTTAGGTTATTTTATAACCAACCAAACTTACCAACTCAGAGGCAGCAGTACATATACATAATAAAAGAAGCAATACACAGGTAATTGATAAACTCTATCGGTTGATTTGTGGTTCACAATACCGCAGTATAGTATAGTTGATATCACTCGGTGAGTTTGATTTGATTTGGCCGATGCTAGGGTTGTTATTGTGTTACTCTTCAAAGCGCTACACAAGGCGATTTATGATCCCAGATGGAGCCAAAGATACAGGTAAAAGTGCTGATGACTTGAGCACTGTCATACTATGCCTTCCATCCAACACCATGAAATTTTGAACAGTCAAGAAGCATTTGTTTAACATCTGCTTTCCTTACCTTTCCCCTTCTTCCTTCAGCATCGCCTGTAAAATTTTAGCAATCCAATACCTAAGAATTGTTTGCCATAACATATGTGAGGGGCTAGAGAGTGAGCCAACGGTCAATCTCTTGTCACATACACTTACAGATCCATTTCTCCTTCTTTGTCTTTGGAGACACATTCCTGTCTAAAAAGGATTAACTTATCCTGGCAAGAAGTACGTCCTTAATCTTCGTACTGTCTATTAAAGTGTCCAATATCCTAGTCTGTTCCTCTTTTGAGAGTGCCTCCTCTACTTGGACTAAATCAACTGCCCTAAGTTTCCATAAGTTTTCAAGTGCAATCTCGATTGTGATTTCGATATCGTAAACCACCTTTCCAAATGCAGTTAACGCATATCTGCCCTTATTTCTCTTTACCAGACCACTTCTCATCAATACAGACATTCTTGAATAGTATTGTTTACGTGAGAGTTGCGTTTTGGTTATGAGGATATCACTATCAGGTTTTGTAAGAGCAATAGTTTTAAAAAGACCTAATGCTTTCTCATCAGAAATACTTTCTAGAATATCCGTTACGGTTAAGCCCACTATTCATCAATCCCAATAGATGTTATGTGATAGTAAGTATAATCCATTATGTAACACAATTACATCATTTTGCAAAACTTGGGACGTACAAGTACATATTTTCTAAAACACGAGAATTGAGGCCGGAATAAGCCTTAATGTATATACCACCATCTTGAATAGTGCGGGATGTACACTCAAAGAATGTTGCAAAAAAATTCTAAACTCACATCTATCCCAAGGTGGGACGCTGCTGGTGACAAGCTCCCATATGATGGATTGACAAATATTGTCTTATCCAATGGTGCACTAATCATCATCCTCTAGTGAAGTAATAGCGCACTAATATTTACTCGCAAAACTACCCAGCTTTTTCATGTATGAACTTTAAAATTAGTACTAGATAATTAATACACAGGGTGGATGCTACCGTTATTGTTGTATGTTATATTGTCATTAGTCAGAGATATGCAACGATGAATAAAACCATAGTAATAGCCATTGCACATCCCCATGCTATTTTATTCCAATCAAAGATCTTTTGTCCATCTAGTACTCCAAATGGCAACAAGTTAAACATTGCAATCCATGCATTAAATGATGCACCAGCATACAAATATGGGTGGTATGGGTATAGATAAGTAGATATCAAAAATCCAAATCCCATTACAAGGTTGGTTAATGGACCTATTAGCGCAACTCTTCCAAACTTGCTTCCATCAGATAATCCAACCATGACTGCACCGGGTGCTATAAATTTGAATGGTATGAATGGAATTGCTGAAATGGCCGTAACTATCAAACCATATGTTTGTGTCCGAAACTCTGCCCAACTTCCATAATATTGTGCCAAAAACTTGTGAGCGAATTCATGAATAAGAAAAGCACTAATGAATATGGCAAGAAACTGCCATGAGATATGCCTATAAGAATTCAAGGACAGGCCTACGGCTGTAATCAGGAGCGTAGCAACAGATAGATGCAATAGTTCAGTCTTTGAAGTTTTTATCTTTATCGCTCTCAGTAATGATCCCAATGGACTGTTACTAACGCTTGCTGATGATACAGAACTGCTACTACTAGTATTGTAATTGCCTCGCATCATAAGGTCTTTTTTTTGGGTATATTTATCAAGAAACGGACATGAATGATTTATCGGAATTCTGTGAAGATAGCAAAATGATTCTTCACAGTAATTGCACCGGAATGGAATGCTCTCCTCAAGACCGCACCTATGACATTTCATTATATCCCATAATTATACAGTCACTCAGTATATACCATTCCAATTCAACTGGTTTCAAAGTAGAGTCCGACTATAGGCGACCAACCCGTCTCGATTTGTTCTAACATGCTTTCTAATCCAAAATGGCAAGAATGGCCTAATTGACACATGTACTGTCTGGGTTATTTCAAGTATTATCTTACCCTGATTGCAAAGGATAATTCTATAGATATTATTTTGGTTCAGCGATCGAATACTAAGTTTGATTAAGTGAAAGTACTAACTATGCGATTATCCCAAGCAGTTGTAGTTGATTTTCTTGGTCTAATAATGTATTTGAAAAATCCAATCATATATCTTATATTACCTTCATTTTTATGTCCAAGTCAGAGAAGAGAATATGGTTTGAAGTAATCCATTGAATCTAGATGCACATGTAAAAAAAGCATCATTAATCTTTTTTCCACTCATCACTTAACAATAGAGTAATTTCTTGATCCAATACTTCTTCAATAGTGAAGGGCTTCTGAGTGCCATATTCCCCTTCGTTTAATTCTTTGGTGTATTTTTCTAGTGCATCATACGCTTTTCTGCTTATGGATATGCTAACACGATCATTATGGTTGTCATTTACTTTATCGACGTTCTCCTTCGTTATTATTTTTTCTTGTTCAGGACTACTGCTGATACGATTGTTTTCGTCTTCTACTTCGTCTATTTTATCTATGATTCTTTCTTGCTGCAGTTCAGGACTATTACTACCGTCGATGCTTCTTAACGCACCCATATGCCATAATATCGTATACAATAGCCATAGATAAGCGATTTTGATAGCATTTATACATAGTTAGAAATATGTCGGAAAAAGTACAGCCGACAACAACTGCCTAAAGAATGGTATGTTCTAATAACCTCATACATGCTTTGAATTTAGCGATTATGATGTCGTTTTTGTCAAGACAACTGTTATGGAATGCATCAAAATTCAATATGCTATGCTCTTCTTACCATCTTCTTTTATTTTTCTTGTATCCATCGCAATCGCTATGCTGGAGCTAGCGGCTCCAACCCAACTGCGGATATTGATGATACAATCGTTATAATTCTATCTCATAACATCAGGAAATCCCTTACAATCCCTGCTCTTTAACTTCGATATAATAGAGCTCTGAAATCTGAAGAAAAATGAGGAAAGAGGATTCTTCAGATCTCGAACATATTCCTTAAGAAATGAATGCCAATGTCTTGTCCCCCGCGGTCTGCAGTTTGTTCTGGTGCATAATTTGCTCCGGAAGGATTTGCAAAAGCATGTCCTAATCCCTTGCGTATCTGGATTTGGTTTGTAATACCGTCAGCATCCAACGCTGATTTAAATGAATTTATCAGCGGTAACGGATTAGCTTGAGAGGTAAAGAGAAATAAAAATGCGAGTGGTAGGCTAGGATCTCATAGTAATCCCAGTTGTATACTTCTCCAATAGCATATAGGAATCAGGCATTTGGTTTTTTAGTATCCTGATCCAGCTGATGCGGAAGATGAAGCTGCCGCTGAATTACCAGGGCTTGTAGAAGCTGAAGCTGAAGCTGAAGCTGAAGGAGATATTTGTCCGCGAATTTCACCTTTGGGGTTTTGTTGCGTATGGACATTAGCATATGCTTTGCCATCATTTATGAGTTTGACTAAATCAGATATTGTTTTGCCCTTTAATGGTCCTTCAAGATTAGCAGATGTAATGGTCCCTTGTGACAATGGTCCATTCACTGGGCCAGTCGGAGTTGCTGACTTGAACAAGGTGACAACAATAGGTCCATTCTTGCCTATACTACCACTATGAATATGAGCCATCGTAACTCCATTTATATGTGCAACACGAATTCTATATGTCATTGAATTTCCGTCCGAACTTGATACGAATTTAGCACTACCGGTTGCTTGTGTGTTTTTGGGAGGTACTTCCTCACTACCGGTCATTGTTGCTGTGAACGTTTGTTGACCTGTTGACGATGTAGCTGCTCCTCCTCCTCCTGTTGTTGCGGTTGCAGCCGCTGCTGGTTGAGCTCTGATTGATGCTGTAGCAGTTGCAAGCATTAATGCTGCCGCAACAACAGCAATAATTGTTAATCTATTGTTTGTTTTTATGTGCATTAAGCAGCAGATGGAAGTCTTCCTTATAAGAATTATTAACCGCAGATCAGCAAGATAAAAATAGTTGGGTAGTCTGATAGACTACACGTCGCGTATTTTCTTTTTTTGCAGCGCAGTCCAGTTTGTCTCTTTATTTATTGACTAGGTTACTTCACAACGCTACGTTATTCTCTAATTGTATTGGTTGAATCGGCAGAACAATCACTATTTTCCCCTACAATTTCAGCGGTTCCGTCTGCAATATGTATGACATTCTGTCTGTTGAGCAGTAATGATTGGTGCGCCAATGCCTAAGTTGAATAGCTCTAATGGAATGACATCATACTGAATTCGTCATCCTGCGACAAGTGTGCTATTTATGCTAACATCTACTGCATGAATTCTTAGATATCTAACCGGGAAAAATGCGAAATTACTGGCTTATAATTGCAACCACAAGACCAAGAGCAAAACCATATACCAAATGTCCACCAAAGCTTGCGAGGGCAGGTAGATGCCCCAGAGGATGATTCCATGGTGAATAGCCGGTTATCGGTTTATGTATAGGCACAAGAGTAATTGTCCATAATATGATACCATATACTACACCGAATAGAGAAAGTGAGAGAGCGTTATCGGAATGTAAAAGAAATATACTAATGTATGGAAATGCTATTCCAGCTAAGGCACCATTCAGAAAATGAAAGAAAAATATTCCTCTAAACTGGTCTCCTGTTTTTTTTGTATTTCGTTTTGCATTTGAGAATCGAGAAAAAAATAAACGTGATGTTATGATTTCATTTTCATGCCATTCAAAAACACCATGAAGACCCCACTTTTTCCATGAAGGTATCTCTGTCAAGGTCATAAGGAGAGTTGATATTAGGCCTCCAATCAGGCCGGCAAAGGCAGAATACAACTTTTTATTTAATTTTTTGCAAATATTCTGTATATCTTGGTGGCAGATAGAATATCTTTTCTGGCTTTACTTTAAGAATGATCCTCTTTATACTAGGTGAATGAGCAGGATACCTATCCACATCTAGATATCTCTTTGCAAGCTTATCTATGTGTTCATCAGCTCCTGCAGTTGTCTGTTCAACTACTCTTCCTTTAATGGTTACCATGCTATATGGATTATCTTCATCAAGAATTGAAATTGATACTCTTGGGTCTCTTGATACGTTCTTTTGCTTTATACGATCCATAGCAGTGTTTATTAGAATTATTTCCTCATGACCATCTTCGTTTTCTTCTTTTTCTATTATATCTATCCATGTAGGTGTTACTTGCGGCGAACCATCTTTGTTTACAGTACCCAAAAAGCCAAAATTTTTCCCTTTAAAGAACTTAACAATTGGTTCTGTTAGTAAACTAGCATTATCCTTGTTCATGATTCATTATATACTAGTTAACTACTCTTAAAAATCAATGTCTGCCCTGACATTTTGTCATCATAATACAATCGTTATTAGTCCTCTTTTGCAGAACGGTTAAGATAGTATGAAGCTCAAGCATAAAAAATTACTGCTCCTACAACTAAAGTAAATGAAAGACCGTGCTGGTAGCATCATACAGTTCCAGAACACGCAAGTTCCAATCAGCTAGATTATAGCCTGCAAAGAGTAATGCATTAGTAGTCACTGCAATAGTAGTTTCTGGAGGTAAAATAGGAGTTTTTCCCTGAAGCCTAACCATAAAGTCAAGGTAGCCGCTCTCAGTGAGAACCATTGTTTATGGTACATCAAAATAGCTATGCAACAAATGATATATGAGATGACGTTACAATGGCTTTATTTTAGATAGATAGGTCAAAGTAGTAAAAGTGTTTTTTACAAAATTAGACAGATGATCATTGTATCAAATTCGTCATCTATATTATTTTGTTTTGTCCTTTCTTACTAAAGGTAATATTTTATGCAAAATTATGCTTTCATGCTCTGCGTTTAAGTCAAAAGATACAAGAAGAACATAATCACTTCTAGGATCATCAATTAACGGAATGGTTGCTCTCTTTAGTTTCTCATAGTGTGCGAATGCATAAATTGTTTTGCCAAGTTTTTTCTCTTCTAA
>DATDFS010000021.1:0-4257 GCA_036522495.1 Nitrososphaeraceae archaeon
TATTGCTTGACATAAAACGACGGCAGAGTGTTAACTAACACAAATGGCCAGTAACTAAAATTTTGGAAAACGATGATGTGGATGACGTTTCACATCCAATATGACTTGGCCTGTACATGCTATAGCCATTATACCGATAAGAACTGCTGGTAGTATTAAAATGCTGTCTTTTAACATTGCACCAAGCACAATTACAGCTATAGCAGCTGCTATGCTATAGATTGCTGCTATATACGTTCTTGATTTCTTCGAATAATCTGATGCTGATGAAGATGATGAAGGAGAAACAGAATTAGTGATAACAGTAGTAGGAGTAGTCGCAGTCATTGCAGATGTCAATTGTATTACTCCTAGTGTAAGTAAACAAAGGAAAGTTGAGATACACAGAAGCCATTTTTCAGAGGAAGGCAAAGCTAAAGCTTGATTACTTAAAACTATGTGTTCTATACTTACTCCAAATGCAGTAAAGCCAATTATTAATGGAAAATGTATGTACAACCAAGTGACATAAATTCCTATTTGTCTATTTTCACGAAGGGCTCTTATTTCTGAACCATCTACAGTATCAAAATATACCCACCACAAACTAAATGCAATTCCTAATCCTAGTCCTGCAGAAATTATAGAAGATGGAGACCAATTATGATCTGCAATTCCATCAACAACTCCTAATATGGAGATGCCTAAAACAATAATTGTAAACGAGCCAAAACGCTCCGGTAAATGGTGAATATGTGGTGCAAATTGTACTGAAAGTTGTCTTGCAAACAACAGAGGCGTTCCTATGTCAACCCCTAGTCCTATTATCCATAAAAACAATCTAAATGGTGGAGGTACAAATATAGATGCAAACCATATTCCTGCTGCAATAGAAAATCCTATGGAATACCTTGTAGTAAGCTTGCGTGCGGCTGGAACATGTTTTCTAGTACGTAGGTATTCTATTACTAGAATGGTACGCATTATCGCATAAGAGAGTGCAAACCAGCTTGAATTCTTACCTAGTCCGTCTGGTACGCTTACCGCCATCAAAGCAGCCACAGCAATCTGTAATAGCATTAAAAGTCTATGTGCCAAATCATCTGTCTCAAATCTTGTTGAATAAAATGTTACACCAACCCATGACCACACGACTGGAATAAAAAGAGCTACAAAAGTGAGAAATCCATATACAGACACATTTTGATTGAGATCTCTACTCAGCTGAAAGACGATGATAGCAACAATCAGGTCGTAAAAGTTTTCTAACCACGTAACATGGTGCTCTTTGTAACTTTCCAACTGTTTATTTGTACTATTTTTCTATATATGACTATTGCACATTTCTGAAAGAAATTTGATAAACTAGGTATATTGTAGCATACGTATAACATAATAGAAAGCTCTACCTCATACATATTCGGTGCTTTCAGATTGGCGTAAGCTATATCATTTTAGAACCAAATACTTTAGTTAAGAATATCACAGCTGGAACTATAATTTAATTATTGGGAATATGGATGCAACTTGAATCCTAACAAAACGGTTTGCTATAGTATAGCTTTAATATGAAGAACTATACATAAGAAAAAAATTTAGGGATTGGCACGTACAAATCTCATGCTACTGATATTTGAAGAGGCTATTGCAATATTCTATCATCGTGGTTAGTACAACTAAGGAACTACCTTGATATCCCACTTTGCAACGTCATGTTCAACTGGTTGGTTGGCTTGAAGCGGTTGTCTTATCACTTCCACATCTATTATTAACAGATTCAAAATGTAAGTACAATACTCTAAGAGTGAAAGGCGGAAGATCTAGGTGATGATTTATGAGTAGCAACTACACTGTAAATGGCAACTATGTCCAATACACGCAGAGGGCTCCCTCTAACCAGCTCTCGTATTGAGAAAATATTTCCGAAACTAACACCTGCTCAGATTGATCGTATTGCAGCACATGGGCGTATACGTTCAGTACAGCCTGGTGAAGTCCTAATAGAGCAAGGAGATACATTGGTACCGTTCTTTGTTGTGATCACAGGAGAAGTGGAGATTGTGCGCCCCTTCGGTGCCTATGAGACCCTTGTCACTGTCCATGGTTATGGTGAATTCACCGGAGATGTCCATATGCTCTCTGGCCGACGGTTTTTAGTCCGGGCACGTGCTACTAAGACAGGTAAGGTAATCGAACTAGATCACCAACAGTTGCTCGGTTTGCTACAGACTGATGCTGAGCTCAGCGACATACTAATGAGGGCTTTCATCTTACGTAGGGTAGAGTTAATAGCTGCTGGCGTTGGAGACATTATCCTCATTGGGTCAACACATTCTGCAAGTACTTTGCGGATCAAAGAGTTTCTAATGCGCAATGGACACCCATATTCCTACATAGATCTAGAACGTGACCCTGACGTACAGAATATGTTGGATAGTTTCCAAATTTCTGCCAGTGAAATACCAGTATTGATCTGTCGAGGCCAATTGGTACTACGAAATCCCGGTAACCAACAAATCGCAGACTGCCTTGGCTTTAATGAGTCTATCGATCAAACCCAAGTACGCGATCTCGTAGTCATTGGAGCAGGTCCTTCAGGGCTTGCGGCTGCGGTGTATGGTGCTTCAGAAGGACTAGATGTTATGGTACTGGAAACGAGTTCTCCTGGCGGCCAGGCTGGTTCAAGCTCGAGGATCGAAAATTACTTGGGATTTCCGACAGGTATAACCGGACAGGAACTCGCAGCTAGGGCGTACCTTCAAGCTCAAAAGTTCGGTGCACATATGCTCATTTCTAAGGCGGCACGACTCATATGCGATAGCAAACCGTACGTGCTAGAGCTCGAGAATGGGGCTAGAATTTCTACTCGCACTGTTGTGATTGCCACAGGCGCGCAATACCGAAAGCTACCATCGGAAAATCTGTCACGCTTTGAAGGTGCAGGCGTTTATTATGGTGCGACTTTTGTAGAAGCTCAGTTGTGTGGAGGAGAAGAAGTAATTGTAGTTGGTGGAGGAAACTCAGCAGGCCAGGCGGCTGTATTTTTAGCACAGACTGCAAAGCGTGTATATATGCTAGTCAGGTCCTCCGGTTTGGCTGCTACTATGTCACGATACTTGATCCGTAGGATAGAGAATAGCCCTACGATCACATTACTACCACAAACCGAGATTGTGGACGTAGAAGGAGGCAATCACCTCGAATCCGTTTCCTGGAGAAACAATCAAACAGGACTGACCGAGAAGCACCAGATAAGCCACATATTCGTTATGACTGGTGCTGATCCAAACACCCGTTGGCTTAACGGCTGTATCGCACTTGACGATAAAGGCTTCATAAAGACAGGTCAAGACATATCACCAGAAAATCTGAGTGCTGCAGGCTGGCCTCTTACGCGTCCACCATACTTGCTTGAAACCAGTTTGCCAGGTGTTTTCGCGGTAGGTGACGTTCGTGGTGGAAGTATCAAGCGTGTTGCATCCGCAGTAGGCGAAGGATCAATTGCGATCTCATTTGTTCATAAAGTACTCCAGGAATAGGAAACAGATGAACCTGACCGAGAGATAAGTCAATATTGCCAAATCTTTCATACCTTTAGTAACACACATGCTTCATACCCTATATCGGCGTGGAAGGATACCGTCATAGATTAATCAATACAGAAGTTCCAAATCCAGCGTAATGACGCTACAGCTCTCGGCACTAATATAGAAAGTATGATGCGGCAGATCTGCCGTATCGGTTGTTATTACGTTTATAATAGCTATCTAATAATTAACACCTCATTTTAGCAAACACCCCTTTTTTAAGGTGGTCAAATGAATTTGCTGCCACCATAACAAGTCGTCATTTTTTAGCATTTAGTCCTAGTAAATTGGATGACAATAAGAAACTTTTGTCAATAAGAGCATAAATAAGATTGTAGTAGAAGCGAAACCCCGTATATGGATATGCTTTAGAACATATATAGTTTCATAAAATCAGCACTTGGATGATGTCTTGAACTTCAAGATAACGATGCGCCTATCAAAGTTAGTATGAATGTCAAATCCAAATCTATCAAATGTATGGAAATAGCTCATAAAATCATACACGAGAAAGGTTATTAGATCTTGGCAACTCCGAAAACATAGAAAACTATATTCTACATCTATTTTACAGTAGTATCTTAAAGTGCTCTTTGTAGCAGTTCATAGAAGAACACTAGTTGTCAGGGTATTCAGGCTTAAAGCTTTCATGTACAAAGTCGTATAGTTAAAACTTTACTTACCATTAGGA
>DATDFS010000022.1:0-13419 GCA_036522495.1 Nitrososphaeraceae archaeon
TAGATGGATTTGTATGTGCGGATTAAGTAGTAATCAACCTTTCTGTGACGGCTCGCATAAAAAGACAGCAGATGAAGAAGCAGGCAAAGTATACAGGTACAATGCTGATGGAATTAGGACTGAAGTCCAATAAAGATAAAAATACTACAATTCATTCCTTGTTTATATTTTTATAATTTGAGGTCACATTCACACCTTATCATTTCTACTGTAGAAGACGTATCATTTTTTTGAAATGAGCATGATAACATTTCCATCTTACTGATATACTTATAGTATTCTTCTGTCTGTCTTCTAGCTCAAGTTATGAACTATAAAACCACGACAACTAGGTAGCCTAACTCGCTGCTATCATCGTAATCCCTGAAAGCAGATTTGTTATCAGTACAAGATGTTTTTGGAAAGTTTCAAAGGTTTTTCTTCTTACCAAAAGGTTTTGCAAATGAAAGCTGATATCCGTCTGGTTCTCTTATATGAAAGTACCTTTCGCCCCAGGCAGCATCAGTAGGTTCATTTTCAAACGATATTACAGTTGAGATGCCTATGTTGCTCTTAAAATAAGAATGTAGTTTATCTACATCTTCAGTATGGAAAATTATCCTTCCAAAATGTTGTATTTTTCTCTCATCATTATCCGTGTGACTATTATTGGTAATGCTTAGTTCTAAGTTTAGACACATTTTTGGTACATCTTCGCCAATTTCATAGGTTGTAAAAGTATCATCAGGAGAACCACCATAGACTAACTTAAAACCTGGTATTTCAGAATAAAAATTACAAGACTTCTCCATATTTTTGATTATCAAAGTTACCGCGGAGATTTTGTGTACCTTCATTTCATAATGGTAATATGCTTCTGATACATATAATCCCGTAGTATAATTGTGTGGATTTTGACAGCCTCTTGAATGTAGCCATCAGAACCTCGCTTTATTCCTCTATTGGATTATGTTAACTTCTAGCCTAACCAACAATACAACATTAGTACATGCTATAAGGTTTTCATGTCGTCAGGACCTTGAAGAGCACCGACGTGGGGTGATAACCACAACCAATAGACATGTGGAGTCTACAGCGTTAACCAACCTTATGATAGTTTTGTAGATAATGTTTTTTCTTTAATCTATAAACTTTGTTTTCGAGCCAATCACTCTGCAAAGGTAGATGCGGCAACAAGTTTTAAGCAAAAATCTTCTAAATATAGCTTGTACTGTTAGAGAATATTGTGTTATATAATAGCTAATTAATCCACAGTATCACCATAATATGGCTTGGATATCATTTATCCTGCAACTTCGATTCTCCTTTTAGCCTTTGTAATCCATGTTACTCTAATTAGGCCATATATCTCAAGATCAAGAAGTACCTTGTTAAAATCAGCTTCACTTAACAAAATGTTATTATCTTTGCGCAAGGTGTTCGTAAGATCTGAGTCGGTAATGTTTCCTGCTTGCTTTATCTTTTCATAGACTACATTACGGATCGGATTAGTCAACTAGCCGTACAACAGAACTAGATACTTAATTATGTTTGTATACACAACAATTATGCCTGCAAAAAGTATTGAAAGGGTTATTGTTAATGCTGAATAAAACAGTACTGTCGCACTCCTATTTCCATAATTTCTATTTGATATTTTTGTTAAATTCAGTGGTCTTATGCACTCTAATGATTTTGGTTCTTTTTCATTCTTGTTCTAATGCAATGGTAACAAATTAGCTAACCAAGACCGTTGTTAATATTAACAGTAAGAAAGAAAGCTGTATGTTAGCAGAAACGAAAGGGAAGATCTTGTTTTACACTTGTATTATAATCAAGGCAAAATGTGCGTGAGATGGCCCAGGAATCAAGAATGTCATTCCTGAATGTTGGAGCCATTTTAAAGAAGGCAGAGGCCAATATCTCCCTCTAAATGAGTGTGAACAAGTTTACTACCTCGAGGCCAGTATTCTGCATGAGTTTCAAATAAATAAGCTTCCCTCAAATTAACTCCTTTCAAGTTAGCCTCCTCAAGATCAGCTCCTTTCAAGTTTGCTTTCGATAAATTAGTGTCCAAAAGCTTAGTCCCAAGCAAATCGGCTCCTTAATATTACTTAATATTACTTCCTCAAGATCAGTATATTGTCGAAAAGAATATACCTATATAGAATTGCTCCCGACAAAAGAAGCAGAAAAATAACCAACCGCTACAACTCACTGTAGCATCTAATACTAGGTGATATGTTAGCAATAATATTCTTGATTATTATAAACTCTTAGATACTTGACTCTTGTATATATTCAAATATGATGTACATGATGTCTGAACGTCTGTGGCTGGAAAGGGAGGAGGAAATCAACGACTACTACTAGAACAACAAACGCGTGGCCAGAGCTTCCATTGGCAGAGTGGAAAGATACCTACGATACACTGCACAGGTGGACTCAAATCATTGGAAAGATCAGGCTTGCACTGACTCCAAAATTGAATCATTGGTGGAACTCTACATTGTATATTACACCACGTGGACTCACAACATCCTCAATGTATTACAATGGTCGACTCTTACAGATAGACTTTGATTTCATTGCTCATCTTCTGTTCATTATAACGGCTGATAATCCTACTAAGACAATCGCTCTCCGACCGTGTTCAGTAGCTGAGTTTTATCAAGAAACTATGTTAGCCTTAAGATCACTTGGAATGCCTGTAAGCGTTTGGACCACGCCAGTAGAAGTTCCTGATCGAACTCCATTTGAGCAGGATAAGAAACACACATCATATGATCCCGAATATGTGCAGCGATTCTGGCGTATTTTGGCACAGGCCAGCCGCGTGCTTTTAGAGTTTCGTTCTCGATTCATTGGCAAAGTGAGCCCCGTCCATTTTTTCTGGGGGGCTTTTGATCTGGCCGTCACACGCTTTTCCGGACGTACTGCGCCCTCCCACCCAGGCGCACCATATTGTCCTCCTTTTGTGATGGTCGAAGCCTATTCGCATGAAGTGAGTAGTTGCGGTTTCTGGCCCGGCGGTGGACCTGTTAATGAACCAGTTTTCTATGCTTATGCCTATCCAGAGCCTCAGGGTTTCAAGGAGTACCCAATCCAACCAAAGGAGGCATTCTACCATACTGAAATGAGCGAATTCCTGCTGCCCTACGATGTCATCCGTACCGCGAACTCTGATGATGTTTTACTGGCTTTCCTGCAGAGCACCTATGAAGCAGCGGCAACTTGTGCCAAATGGGATCGAAGTACATTGGAGCGTCAGTAAGTAGGCAGTGGTGGTAGCAGCTTGTTCAGTATCAACCCTGTCAATGTCCATGAAGGAGGAGGACAGGCTTGATGGCCATACAGCTTGCCAAAGCAGTCACAGGGGCCAAGATAATTGCAACGTGTCTATTCATTGTGTTCCACGTCACTTCTTAACCTGATGCTTTCATTATTCGCACTGTAATCAATCAAAAGAGCTACTCTTCCCCATCCAATAATCCAATCAAAGTTATTTGCAAAATCATAGTAGTAGTCATCATCATCAGCATTGCTAGTAGCAGAAGGATATTGTAGTAGATCTTGTTTTGTGATGTAGCCACTTTTACTTTGCTTTATTAGATCAATCAATTTCTGAAAGGGTCTTAATTTCATGATTGCATCTTTTAATATAATTTTTTGTTGACTTGGGGTAGCTGCTAAAAGCGAATATCCTTTTTCAGTAATTGATACATCTCCAGACTTGACTTCAATTAACCCCAACATTTTACCTGCTTCAAGTATTGGCAAAATATCGTCCAACTCCAATTCTTCTTTAGATGAAATCGCAGCTACATCTGATTTACCACCCATGTGATTTAAGATATCTATGAATCCAAATAGACGGGTGAAGTTAACCTTTGGTATATCCAAATTCTTTGTTTTCTATTTAGTTGCTATGCTTTAAGAGTTTTTAAGAGTATATGTCTTCTAATATTTTATGTAATGCGAGTACGTGGTAGATTATCATGAAAACATTAAGCAAGAGTTTAAAGATCGCGTTTAAAAGATCTTATCTCAGAAAAAAATAGTTTTTGCTGGGATTGGTGGCAGTTATTGGGCTGCAAGATTTGCTGAATTTCTTTGGAGAGAATATTCAACATCAATGGTTAGCCATATGTTTAGCTAGGAGTGGCAAGAGAGATAATAACGCGCTTCTACGTAATGTGAACAAACCTGCTTGAGAGACGCGCACATACCGCACTCTTTACAGTAACAAATATCTCCTAATTGTATATCATCTTTATCAGTTTCTCGAAAAGCGGTATGTTTGCAGTTGAGAAATTCCAGTTCCAAATACTGTGGCTGTTGATTAACTTATCCTGAAATTATCTAGTCAGCTCATGTATCCTTATAGAAGAAGTAATATGCACATTAAAGCTGCCTGAATCCAAAATCATATGCGCATAGTAATGAATAACGAATCAATCAGTCCCAGTAGTCCTAGTAGTAGCCAGCATGACATTATGCTATCCATTGCATTGATCTTCTTTCGACTTTTTCTTAACAGTACCAAAGAGTAATGTATAGGAGCACGTTGGGCATTCCTGGGAGCTATGACAGCCATCGGTATCAATGAGAGTTTTATTAAGAAGTTCGTTACCGCATTCCAAGCAGAAGTATCGTAAACCTTGACCAAACATAGTGGGCGTTTCTCAATGATAGACAGTACCTAATAAATGCCCAAAAAATGAACTACATTACTATATGCATCAATTGCTTCGATTTTGGTGCATATGTGGCTGATAGAGTCCAGAGCTTAATAATCAAGAAAGGTAATAGCTAAGGTTATTCCTTTTCGTCATTTTCATCTAGTCCCCAACTTATCTTACTGAAAGGTGTTACTTTTATAAATGGAGCCTCGCCTTCTTTCCACGGATCATTTCTGACCCATTCAAATTTCTTGTCAAATTTTTGATAGAGCTTTTTGAATTCTTCGCCTCTCTCAATAATATGTGAAGTGCCCTGTATGACTACTGCTTTATTTTCAACTGATGAGTTGTAAATATCCACTGCTAATGCAATGTTTTTGTTGGCTTTGAGGTTCTTGTATTTTCTCGTATCGTAATCTGTAGCAATAAAGAACCAATTATTTTCATAAATATATGAAACAGGAGTAATATGTGGGATATCATTGTGTGAGGTGGCCACTCTACCTACTTCGTTTTCTAAAAGGAATTTCTCCTCTTTTTTACTAAACTTTACTTCTTTGTCCTTATTAATACTGTGAATCCTATTATTTTTCATATACCTATCACCTTTTTACGGTTCTCCCAGGTATCATGATAAAGATGCAAAGGGAAACCATAGATAGCAGTTGAAATAACAGGCAGTACTATTTCATCTTGACCATGAATATTGGGAAGAGGTTTATTGTCTATTTGAGCATCCCTTGCATTCATAAATACTCAATGCATTTAATATGATTTATCAATTATATATTCAAAATGATTACGGTGTTTTTGTTGCGTTTAATTGCCCATACTCTAATGTCTTTATATGAGCAAGCTTCCAATAAGTACGGGTCAGAAATCAAAATTCATCTTATTGTCTTAAATAGACATGATATTATACCAAGCAGCTTCTGGCTAATAAGTTCGTCACAGTCATACAGAAATAGCCCCTGGACCGACAGATTGATAGAATTGTTAACAAAGAGATACCAGTACATATTGAATCAATGGTAAGCCGTAAACATATTACAAGAGAAGAACTTGTCAAATTAAACAACCTTCTTGGCTCTAGGAGAACTGGAACAGATCAAAAACATCTAAAGGATTTTTGGGCATTTCTTGCGCAAAAATATGATTTTCACTATTATCATACTCTCATTCACAATGAAACAGGTAAAATTGTAGATAGCTGCTACCCAATCAGTAGAGACGATAAGAAAAAATTGCCATTGCAGTAGATGATAAGATAATTATTATCCACATAGATCTAGTTATAACATCCAAGATTTACTCAATTGACATATTGACAGATGAAAGTAAACCTGAATCAACTATTGGAAACATAATAGGATCGCATTGGTAACTACTGGACTATTACATATCATCTTAAAGACCTCGTAAATCTACCTTGACTATATCTAAAACTTTTGACAAGTCTATAATAGCATTAGGGATTGGTGATGAATAGGTTAGTAAGATTAGTCGAAGTAGTTGAGGATAGCCGGCTAATGCATGATCTTTTAACGAGACATTGAATGTGTCAATATGTCCTTCTAATGCTTGAATTTCAAAGTGTAAATGTGGATGCACCTTAACACAGAATAATATTATCTCCATGTATTGAGCCCCTGCCACAGTAGGGACAATAGTTAGGATCATTTCTGGTAGAGATTCCAATTACTTGGAATTTTGTCTTACAACTATTACACACAAACGTTGCCGCAATCATCATCGTTAATATTTTACAATATTAGATAAAGTAATATCCAGCAAAAGACGAGTCTCTTCTAAAGCCAAATTCACCAAATCAGAGGTAAGAGCGAGTGAATCTTGATTAAAAAGGTAATCAAAATAGAGTTCTCATCGTAGATGATGAAGACAAAGGGATCTATCTTTTCTCCAATTACACTTCCCATTTCCATTCCTAGTACAGTCATACTGTTTCCTGCTTTGTCTATTTGATCTGGATATGACTAAGAGATTGTTAACTTTACCAAGGTCGCCGCTTGAGTAAGTGTGGAAAAATGCAGTACCGTCGTCGTCTCTTATTCCTATTGACACCAGTATGTATTATTGAATAAAGGATGTAAGTTCCCTTTTCTCCGTTAGTTATAGTTATAAACAATTAACATCGGAATCACTCCGTCCGACGAAACGAACACTCCCAACAATTAAGTCAATCCGACGTTAACATATGATTAAAGTATAATTAAATCCGCTTACCAGCACCTTACAATTTTTTTATATGCAGCCATTGAGAAATGTTAAAGCGTGCTTTCCATCATCCGTTAATGAAACGATATGATGAGATCCGACTTTGTTTTCTGTAATAAATTTCCAATGTAGTAATGGCTCTATCAGATTTTTGTTCAATGCCATATAGCCTGCCTGATCACTATATTCATATTTTGTTCCCTTCCCTCCATTTTTTTTCTTATTATCATAATCTACATGGATAAGATTATGCTCTATTGCTAGATCTTTGAGCTCGCGTTTAGTAATTTTACCATCATTAGTTTTTCTATTGATTATGTCCAAACATTTTATCAATTTCTCGCTGGGAATTTCAATCTTGTATTCTGGAAGACCAATGATATCTTTAAGACCTTCAGTTTCTTGGTTCTCTTCTTTTGCTGATGAGCTGTTATATCTTTCTGGCACTACATAATATGGTTTTATTATCATGGCAATGTCTTTGAACATCATGCATGCCATCATGGAAGCAATGGCTTGAATCTTACTGCCAACTGACACATTTACTAAAATAGAGTTCCCTTTCTCTTTCAAAACTATTGTTCGCAAGGCCCTCAATATATCAAAAAGATCGATTCTATCAGCTTGCGCTTGTAAACAATCAATTCTGGCGTCCTTTAACCTTGATTGGATTGATTTTACAAATTTGTCCCCTTTGTCAGCATGGGGTTCATTATTTGTAATAAGCCATACTCTGTCAGCCCTCATCTTGATAGCAGGTAAGACTATTCGGTCTATTTCGAATCCGACAGGTGCTACGTGAACACGGAGAATTTGAAGGGAGTTAACAATATTATTTTTGGTAATGTTGCTCACTTCAGTCACGATAGTAATTTATGTAATCTGATATTGCTTATATTCTTTGCCAACCTACATGTAAGGAGGCAGTTTAGATTGAGCAGAATGATGATACCCCGAAAGGCAGAAATACTGGGAGACATGCAAAGCCTAAAAGAAATAGTACAAATAGTTGGGAATCTACAAATAAAAGAATTAGAGGTAGAATGTCTTGATTGTTTTGATACAATGATCAAAGTCTATGATTCAGAAGATAATGTCGGATATCAATGTCAAAATTGTGATTTCACCAGGCAAGGTAAGAGGAGTGCAAGCATTCGATGACTGACCTTGTTGTCAGAGATCTTTACAAAACCATGGCGCACACAAAGACTCATCTGGTGCAATCTAAAGAAATTGCTACTACATGTGTATGTCCTTATCTATTCAAAATGAGTTATCCGTTTGGGGTAGTTGGAGGTGAGCGAGACTATTTAGTTGCCAATACGGTTCATGACGTAATCAGCCTAGCTTCACCGACAACAATTTTAGACGGTTGGCAACAAGGTAAGACACAAACAGATTTTGAACAGATTGCAAAATCAATAGATAAAGATTCAGAAGGTATTGTAGAAAAGGCGATAGCCAACGCAAAAGAAAAGGCAAGTGCACAGGGAAAAACTCCTGTTTTAGAGACATTTGATTACGAAGTCCAGGATCGTTTCCATGGCCTTTTAGTCGGTCTGGCAAAACGTGTAATGAAAAAATATGAACGACCTAAACGAGCAGTCACAGAGATCACCATCACCAACGTAGGACAAGTACAGGAAGGCAGAATTGATGCTGTTTTTGAATTCAAGGATGGTAGATATGGTGTTGTCGATTGGAAAACAAATGATATAAGCAAAGCACCAAGTGGTGGCATGGACCGTTGGCAGCTAATCGCAAATTTTCTCTTGGCAAACTATCGCTATACTGGCGATGAAAATAACTGGAGTAGGTGTCTATTTGGTTCGGTAGTATACTACGAAGGCGCGTATTTTCCACGTCTTCCTTTGAGTGAAGATTGGATTGACAAGATAAGGAATGATCGAAAGTTTGCCCATGAGACTCTATGTGGGGGGAGACCGCATGCACAGAAACCTGCCTTTTGTCCAGTATGTGATAGAGATGGCGAATCTTCTTCTGATTGTCGCTTTTATCGCGAGGATTCTAAACAAGCAGTCCTGGGAAATTTACCTGTCGATTATGCCAATATTAGGAGGTTGTTATTAAAAAGGCGATACCTTGTCTTGGATGAACGTGCTGAAACACACAAACACAAGTTTGTAATTAATACCGTAATTGATAGATTGGGAGAAGTTGCTGCGTTACAAGAACTAGAAAAAACTGGCGTCATTCATTCCGGATATATAGTGCACTCGATTAATGCTAATTCAATTACTCTTGTAAAAAACAATGATGATACGATACTAACACTGCTAGAACCGCGTAAAGTCGTCAGAATAATTGGTAAAGAAGATGGAGGCATACCGCTTCTAGCCTGTGTGAACGAAAGAGGATTTGTCAGGGAAGTAGACGATACTAAATTGGTAGTAGATCTTGACGGTAATACGATTGCAGAACGGGCAAAAACACAACTGTCCAGCCTTCCACTCATAATCATTCCGGATGAAATTAATCTTACTCGTAGAGTTCTTGAGCCAATGCACAGGTTCCATCGATTAGCTGCGGACATGATGCTGCCGCCAGAGTTTTCTTGGGGTAATCAGAATGGTCCTCGGTTTTGATACAGAGCAGCTGAGTTTTAAGCTGGTGTGCAAGCACGAAAGATATTGCGGCAGTAGTAGTAGGCCCGCCTAGTTGCGGCAAGACAACAGTTGGGAGTGCCTTAGCTGTCACCATAGTGGCTGAAGGTCTCGCTAACAGGGTTCTGCTTGTAGTCTATACTAATGCTGCTGCCAATGAGTTTTGTCTGTAGTTCTGACATGCTGGTGTTATATTTTATTATTTTATTATTTGGGAATACAATATGTTAAATATGTTAACTACATCTGAAATATTGATAAATTGTATCTAAACATGATCTGTCTGCCTATTGTAACTATACACTTCTGCTATTTTCTTATACTTTTAGCATCATCTCAGTGTATATACAAGCGACCTATGTAAGTAGACCATGTCTTCATTGCATGATATTGACCGGCCACCCAAATGGTAGAAGCTTCAGATGATGGGTCTGAAAACGCTGCAAAATAATCACCGTACCTATTAGATAATGCATTGTCTCTTCCTAATTGCAAGATCAGCGGTTGCTCTATTGTATTAGGGATGTCTTTTGCAAGTCGCATTGAAACCAAAAGACTAGGATGAACAGACCGTGAAGAATAACCAAATATAATGCCTAAATTTCCTGCTCTGTCTGTAGACAAAGATGGATAGTATAATGACGAACCGACAGCAGCAACATCGAAGTCTTGGATAACTCTATTGGTTGTTGTGTCCAACTGTATAATTCGAATACAAGATCTACTCTTTACATCTCCATTGGCAAAACAGCCATCATTGAAAGTAAGCCAGAGTTTTCCTTGGTACCAGACAGAGCTTAGCACACGTGAGTCCCCTGTGGAAACTAGGTGCTCTTGCATGTGCTCACTAGCTGTACTATTACAACATTGGCCATTTCTCCTTAAATTTGTTGTAGGCTGAATACCATCTGGTGGCACATGAGTGGTTTGGATTAAATCAGATATTACTTTAATATGTAAATTAGAGATTGGACCATCAATATGGAAGACTTGTAATTTTTTATAATTCAAATCACCAACACTAACAATCAGCAGCGATGATGTTGGGCTAAGGGTGACTACAGGATGAAGTGAGAAGTTACTGAGATTAGGATCAGATTGCACTGATCTAATATTAGAAGATCTATTATCATAATCACCATCACCCCCACTCAGCAAGTCTGCCTTATCAGCAACAGTAAATTGAACACCTCTGAATTCCGGTGGACGATTATCAGAATACCAGTCGCAATTATTAGCCCAATTATTAACAGCCACTACAAACTTGTCATTGCTCACTCCAATAAATGGCTGGTCAGAACAATTATTGGACTGGGATTTAAAAGGAAAGTCATATACTCTCCAAATGCCTGTAGGGTTATCTGTTTTGGAAATAGCTACACGAATGCTTTGTGTAGTTGTGTCAGAAATAGAAGCATACCATCTTCCGGATTGACTATCAAATAATAGTGATGGGTCAGAAAGGCTGTCGCCAGATTTTGAAAAACCATTAACTGAAGGGTTGAAGAATTGATCGAGTCCAAATTCCTTTATAAGAGTACCATTCTTTGTATAAATCGCTCCATCGAGATTAACCATTTCTACTACATAATTTGATCCAGCTGCGACCTGTACATCTGGAGGATCACAACAATTCTGTGTTAGTCCTTCAAACCCAATTAACGATCCACTTTGATTGATTTGAGCTGCAGCAGCATGTCTCCTACTATGGATAATAAAATCCTCCTGAGTGGTAGAATGAACTGCTTTATTATTATCCTGCATTCCAAATCCCGACGTTACAGTAGACGAATAATTAATAGAATAAGGTATCTGGACTTCGAAAACTCTCGTGCTAGGTCTTATTAGTGCTGATTGGTTCTTTGCAGCTTTATAAGTTGCGTAATCTCTTGTTAAATAAGATTCATTTGAATTCATATCTACAAACGGCTTAAATTGAGGTCTAGTCAAACCACTTGTATATACTTCTCCCACAAGAGATACGGTGCCAGTCGTATTGTGTATTGCTAGATTAGCATCAAGCCTTGGAGAGGAGGAAGACAAGGTACTAACACCAGTATTATTACTTTGAGAGGATTTAAATGACCAACTAGAGCTTGATATATCATCGTTTGCAAAAGTGAATGTTTTATCGTTAAAGTAAGATGGAAAAGCGAATAATGTCATTGTTATGAATAAAATTAGAAGGCCCATAACGATAAAACTAAAATACATATTCAACTATCATCGCTCCTGTATATTACTATGCTTCTAGTCCAATTTTTATGAGCATCTTGCCAAAGTTTTCTCCTTTAAACAATCCAATCCAATAACTGCTTTAGGCGCATTTTCTAATCCTTTAGTGATAGTTTCTTTTCATTTAATTTTTCCTTCACTAACCCATTTGGTCGAATGATGAAACTCATTTAGCATATCGTAATGATCTCTTACAATAAATCTCTGTAGTCTAAGTCTATTTGGTATAGCTAAAGACAAGTTCGATGGACCTGCAGAAGAAGAAGGCGTAACAACATCATATTGTGATATTATACCGCAAAGCACGATTCTTCCGAACGTCTTCATATTATCAATCGCTGCTTCCAGATGTTTACCACAGACATTATCAAAATAAAGATCAATCTCTTCTGGATAGGCCTTTTTTAGTTCAGGACTATCAGTTCCCAAGCACACATTCTCCTACTGTAAGCTCATTATTCTTGGATTCTATAATCTGACCCACACATGCGCCATCAAGAGGCTTATTTCGTTGAAATGAATCTAAATATCTTTTAACTTCTTTTGGACTCCTCATCTGTCCTATATATCTTCCACATCATGTGAGAGTTTGTAGTTTATACAAGTTTCTCAGTGTATATTGAGTATTTTCTCCCTTGTACGGTGTATTATCAAGGTATGGTGCAAAGGTAAAAGCCGAATGAAAGTTATATGTACTTTAATCCATTATTCAAATAGAAATTAAGGAGTATATTGCAAAAAACTTGCCGACATTGACATATCTAATGAATCAAACCGACGGCTTATCCATGCCTTGTCAAGATACATACTTCAGTTTATCTATGACATGAAAACGATGAGGACAAATAGCAGTTATTAAGAATAAGAACATTGGAATCCCGTAGAATGATAATAATAAAAAGCGCATTCTATAACTGCTAAAAAGAGCACTTTAAAATACTACTAGAAAATAGATATAGAAGAAAATCAAGGAGTTTTTTTACCAGAGGATGACATGCTCATAATTTTTTGTATACGTTCTCTATCTATCTCCATCCATTCAATAGATTTGGTTTTGACATTCACAGTAACTTTGACTGGCACATCGTTATCCAATAGTTGAAGATATCCGAGTGCTGTGAATGTTTCTTCTTCCTGTTGTTGTTGTAATGGTTGTTGATCTCGTTGCTGCTGTCGTTTGAGATAATCTTTTCTGGTATACTTCGTGAGTTTCAAATTTTCAGGTAGCATCTTCCTTAGCCACGATGGAGATACACCCATCCTAGTACAAGACTCAGAAATCATGTCTCTAAGTTGCATATCATCTATGCTCAGATCTTGTGCTAATTGTATTATTTCTTTCAGTTGTTGTCTGATTATCTTTCTTCTATCCCAAATAATATCTCGTATTCCTCGAATGCCATTAACAAGTTCATCGATTTTTTGTTCCAAAGTCCTAAATGCTGGCGATGGTGGCTGTTGCTGTGGTTCTTGTTCTTTTATTATGCTATTCATAAACGGTTTTATTAAAATATACAATAAAAAAGAATTATTTTTATCTTCGACCCTCTAACTAGCTAACTAAAGTTTGTCAAACTAATATATGGCCACATATTCATATGTTCCAAAACATAAATTTGGGATTAGGTTTTCTGCTAGCTGTTTCTAGATGATATTGAGTATAC
>DATDFS010000023.1:0-2696 GCA_036522495.1 Nitrososphaeraceae archaeon
AAAATTCATGACTATGGATCTGATAGATAGAGTATCAGTCATAGGATCAACATTGAGCTCAAACCTTGATAAAATGACCGACGAAGAGCAGAACAAGTATAAGCAATTCCTACAAAATGAGTTAAGGAAATTAGATGAACAGGACAATAGCAGCAGCAGATGACAATGTACAAGCATGATTACCATTGGTTTTTGGTTAATGGTGACTTCGATACGCTTATGATGTAATTCTCTGGATGATTGCATTTAAATATAATTATCAACTCCATGCAATGAAAATTTGGGACGGCGTATGGTAGTTGCAAATCGGTTCTGTTTCTTGACTGTATATGTCGATAACATTTGTTTACTGCTGTTGGTCTAACTGTTTTATATCAGTCATAATGGATTGCGGATAACTGTTTAAAAATGCGGAGTAAGCCGTTGTTAAGGCTTTTAATAGGATTTCTCATGCTGCTATTTTTTCATTCGGATAACGATTTGAGAGCTGCTGTCCACCCGGGTAAGAAAGTTCAGATATCCTATTGAATAATGAATAGATATGGAAGTATGAAGTAGCCTCTGCTAATAAACTGTGAATATGATTTTCAAGAAGAGATTATCAATGAACCCAAGGAACTAACAGAATTGGTACAAGTGCATGCTGTCGAAGGTTCTTATGATCTATTGTGAAGCAGACTGCAGGCAAGTTAAAAGAAACGATCTATTTGAGAATAAGAAAGGCTAATAAAATCACGTCTGTGTTAACTTTGACTGCAATTCAAGGTCAGAATTAATATATTGACTTTTCCAATGCTTTTGATACTACCTTAACAATAAACTGCTGTTAGGATATTTCTGAAGATAGATATAAAGAGCATGACGCGTTCTACAAGAAAAAGAATATTCAAAAATGGGATTCATATAACGGGATTGTTGCCATACTAACAAGGCCTATCCCTGAAGACAGTGTAGCCGTAGTGGTAAGGGATAATTATTAAGACGCAAAACAGGAAAATCGCATATTTTGGAGCTAATCCAAAATATAACAATTCGAGATGATTTGTTATGCTGATATAATCCCCACACACGCTTCTGATAAGGATGTAATCACGGTCTTTAATTCCTATGTTGGTATTACTGCTCTTATCATGACTTCTGATAAGGATCTATATCAAAAATTATTTGGCCTCTCATTACTTGTAAAGGCAAAGAAAGGGAGTGATCCAGTCAGAATAGTCAAAGCCGAAAACACAGAATTTCAAGGTTATAATTAGACGCTATAAACGAGCACATGGACCGGCTTAATATTGTTAGATGTAATAGTGATTTTTAAAGGTTATATACAGAATAATTTGTTTACAGAATGTGCAAAAAAACCCTTCCCTTCTCCCAAAATATAACAAGCTCATTATGACCTTAGACAAGAGGCCGCTTGTTTGTACTTCTATCATTAAAGATAATGAAAAAGATTATTTTGAAAGCTTAGTAAAAGCAATGGAAGGAGGGTCAGATCTTGGAGAATTAAGAATAGATTTCTTTAACAAAATCAATCGTGAAGACCTTTTTAGGATAATGTCAAAATCGCAATTACCCTTAATCGTAACCAATCGTAATAAAGAGAATGGGGGTTCTTTTGCAGCAGATGAAGAATTGCGGCTATCTCTGCTTCGCTCAAGTATAGAGTCGAAACCTGCATTCATAGATATTGAACTGTCTACTAATGAAAAAGATCGTTCAGATATTATTACTACAGCAAGAGAAAACAGTGTCGGTGTAATCTGCTCATACCATGATTTCACTAATACACCTAATCCCAAAGAAATCATCAGCATTTATAGGAAAGTCTGTAAGGCTGGTGCAGATTTAGCTAAGTTAGTTTTTACGCCACATACAAACAAAGATGTTCAGAATATCTTGGAAGCCACAGAGTCACTACGGTACGAAAGTACACCCTTTACTCTCTTTGGGATGGGCAAAAAAGGTCAAATCACACGCATGGTATGTCCACTTCTTGGAGCATCTCTTATATACTGTTCCCTTATTAATAATACACAAAACGGATTATATCAGCTATCTCTTGCAAATACGAAATCATTCATACTTCATATAGAAAAGCAAGGATGGAAATCGATCAAGGAAAAACGTAAGAATTTGATGACTCTTGCTATGATTAAACTCGATGATGATGGTAGTTATCCTCCAAAATCGATCGACAAAGCTATGGCATAATTCACATTCCTTTTGTGCATTATATGATCTGGCCTCTCGAAATCTTTTAGTAAATATGTCTGTCCAAAGCAGCTTTAATTCTTATCCAATTAGGCTGTGGAAACCTTTGCATCTTTAGCTACTTGGATGCATATTTTACTATATCCTATTATATATAGGACATTTGGAACTTTATGGTCTTCTATCAAATATGATGACAATGTACATCAGGATCATTGATTCATACAGCAAGATTCGATGATGCTTGCCATGTTTACTAAACCGATTTTTCAGTGAATGCCTAACGATAGCTTTCCCTATTACCGCTATATCTAGATTTACTATCATTTTTGTATCTATTATTGTACCAGTAACTGCGTCCTTTTTGATACCTATTATATGAACTCTGTTGGACAGCAGGAACTGCTATCCCCAACTCTTCATTGAGTCTCTGTATTGGTTGTTCTGTCTTTTTCAAAATTCTAGCAAAGTCGTCAACCCTATCA
>DATDFS010000024.1:0-8040 GCA_036522495.1 Nitrososphaeraceae archaeon
TGTTGGCGTAAACCCGATAGATCACTTCGCAGTTTCCGGTGCAAGACAAGTAAAACCCATACCACACATACCGGGAGCAGAGATAAGCGGAATAATCGAGAAAATAGGAGACCGCGTTGGAGACAATTTAAAGGAAGGAGATAAAGTAATCGTACATAACAAAGTATTCGATGGAACTTGTGACATGTGCTTGGACGGTCTTGATATGTTATGTAGAAACGGTGGATTGATCGGTATAGTTACTAATGGTGGATTTGCAGAGTATATTGCAGTTCCAGGTAAAAATGTATTCAAGATACCAGATGATATGGGTTGGGATCTGGCAGCAAGTTTACCTGTAGCTACCTTGACATCTTATCACGCATTGAAGGACGCTTCACTCCAAGTCAATGAATCGTTGCTTATATTTGGAGCATCAGGAAACACAGGAATGATGGCAATTCAATTTGCGAGGAAAATGGGAGCAAAGGTCATTGCAGTTTCCAAAAATGAGCAGGTGAAGGATTTTGGTGCTGATTACGTTATAAATGATTATGAGAAAGTAGTAGAGCAGGTCAGAGAAATTACTCAAGGAAAGATGGCAGATGTGGTTTTAAATTCTGTCGGTGTTGAAGCATGGCAGTGTAGCTTTGATTCCATTGGTGTTAATGGAAGGGTGGTGACTTTTGGAGCGCTAACTGGAGCAGACGTCAAGATAAATGTTCAATCGTTATATTTAAGACAAGTGAAGTTAATAGGTTCTACTGGCGGGACTAGAAAACAACTCAAAGATGTTTTAAGTATGTCGAATCAACTCAAAATTAAGGTATGGAAAAGATTCAAACTCGAGGAAACCAAGGATGCTCTACAGGCACTGTTTGCTAAAGATAGAGATGGCAGGATTCTAATAGATGTCGGCAGGAGTTAAACTGACAAAGTAGCAAATCAATATACTGAAGGCAAACCTTCAATCAACCGGCAATTCCTAGCAACATCTTTTGAGTTGTAGTCGCACATAGGTCTTGTACGATTTAAACAAAGCGATTATTATCCTGGCTGATATTCCTCATTTGCTCTTCTTCAGAACTATAGCAAGCTCGTGTAATGATTGGCTTTCTACACTAGTGTATCACGATTGAAACAACAGATGACGCCGATTATATTAGTAAGTCTTGACGTTTTTGCTTCATGGCTCAAAGCTACTCAGCCCCTAACTACTACTAGAATAACTGAACAAATATCCAAACGAACTAAATGACAAATATACAAAATTTCAGCAACAGTCAGAGATTCACTTCGATGAGGGCTTAAACGACAGGGGGTATGTGGAAGGGGTTGATGTACTAGATGATAAGAGCTGATATTCAATTATACCGAAGGGTAAGAAGCTGTTACAGGGTTGGATTCCTTTTCTGTCAGCCTATTCATAAAAGTATGATATATCATTTGTATCCTATTACTATAATATAGTTAAGGAAGAAAATATTGTTATGGTGGTTTAAGTGTCAGTTGTTTTTCTTGTCTGCTCCGTTTATGCTTCATACATCAGGCAGGTATTAAGGATTCAAGAATATGAGAAAGGAATGATAGCAAGGCGAGATATTTTGACTAGCGTCTTCTAAAGTGTAAAGTGAAATATTCGGGCTAGGCGCTCAGAAGGACCAGAAATTGTTCGACATAGAAAGGACTATTCAACAAATGCTCTGGTATTGTAAATGACCTTTTTAAGTATAATACTACAAGGATTGTTATGGCATTATACACAATTAATGTGACAGAAATCTCATACTTTGGTAGTAGGCGATGGAAAATAAGATCTGGCGTTCGAATAAATCGCATTACATCCATCTGTTCAAAACAAATAGGAAGTCTTATCTGGAAAATGACAAAAATATCCCACTCGTAGCCACAATGCCGTATATCGGTGTATTTCCAAAGTGATTGTTCTTGTAGACTCGTGTATTTTGTCTTATCAGTTTGTATGCTGTAAGATCGGTTTCAGTTCCAAACCATTATTCAAATCCCCTGGTGAGACTGCCTCCTAAAAAAATTATATTTCTGTGTCTCTCACGAGTTCAAGTCAAAACAAGATAAAATTTACGGCATCAGAGATGCAACACAAAAGGAAGGTACGTGCAGTATATAGTTCCCATATAGCCTTGATATTTGGGACGTGCTACCGACTACCTTACACGTTCTTCTTGCAACAATTTATTCTATGTTACGTCTTTGTTTCCATATATTCTCATAAGTCAATCATCAATTCCTTTATTTGTTAATTCCTTTTGTTGCCTTTCTGATATTTGGTTAAGTGATTCAATAATATCAAATATTTCCACGTTCGCTGCTGGTTACAAGGTCACTAGAAGACGCCTTTTTATACTACTCCCAAAATTGAACATTTTAAGCAACTATTATTAAATGATATTGCATCTATACAACTTGCATATGACTGATATTGCAAAAAAGGTAAAAAATACAGAACAAGATGCTGAAGCAAAAATGAAAACTGAAAAAGATCATGCTGAAGGAAAACCAAGTTCTGAAACCCTTAACAAGGCGAAGGTAAAAACAGAAGACGCCTTAACTTAGACCTACAAAATCACCTTCTTTTTTATACAGTTCATGAGTCGAAGACAGTAGCGCCGACTACCGTTAAAGGCAGGGCAACGGATTTAACAGCTACCACAACACCAGTTCAATCATGGGTTAACATCATCTAAAAAAGAAATTATCTTATTCCCATCCCCATGATATGGAATGTAGACCTTAATTGACTAACAGTTATAATGGTAGCATGCAATGAACTAACTTTTAATCTAAATTCGTTTTGCAGATTCTGAATGACTGAAGCATTTTTTGAATTTCAGTCTCCATCAGAAACTATCAGTCTACAAAAAGGTTGTTCTTGCGATTACATTTTTCATTATAAGCATTGCAATTTCATTTTTTGTCAAGCATTAGTAGAGACATGGTTATTTGGACTAATACTGATAATGACGCTGTACATATAATCATCATCATTGATGTTGGTGCTGTTAGGACTATTTTTGCTACATCACCATTGTCTAACACCACTCTTCGTTGTGCGTTTAGCGACAAGGTGGTTCCTCGCCACGTAGGCAACCATAGCAAGCAAACCCATCATTGCGATAATATATAATCCGGTCATCCCGTCGGATGTAATGTTACTCATAAAACGGTTGCTAAGAGATGACACAGGGCCCCGGCACCACCCATTCTAATCGTCGCGATCCGAACCTATCAGGCGTCCACGATCCGCCACAACTGTGTTGTCGCCCGGCCACTCGGGCTGTTCCGTGCTTGGAGGAAGGTCGCTGGTGACAGTGGGATGCCAGCTGTCACGAAAAGGTCCCGGTTCAGCGGAATGTCTCGAGTTTCGCCTTAGTTATAAGTTTGTCGACACCACCGCGATATCGGAAATCACCAAAACAGCCGTGGGACCTGAAATGAGTGAGCGTGGTACCGTAATTTTAGATATCATCATATCTCTGATCACAATTACCCTATAGTGTTTTAAGGCCATAGTCTGCAGACGTTGATCTGTTGTTGAGCTTTTTTCCATCCTTAAGCACCACTTAGAGCATCTATCTACTATCGTCTTGTTTTTGAATTGCTAATGAGTAAATCGGACTCCGAAATTAGCTCAGCTCAGCTTTGTTGATCAAGTCTTCTAAAAAAAGAACTAAACACTACAACATTGACAGTGGTAGTACAGTTGTAGAGTACCGGCTATTGCAGATTTACTTACCGTTATCCGTATGATGCTTCTTCGTTCCAGTCTTTGTATTATCAAACGCACTTTGAAGCCATTTTGGTTTATTTCATTGAACGAGTCTCTATATGTCTACGACTTGTTACACCCTCGAAGTTACTTTTGGTGTCGCATGTGGATCTATTTCTCGAATTGACATGAGCGTGAAATCAAACTGGTCCCATCCGTCAATTCTGATTTTGTCAACTTGAGAGCGCCACGTACATGGAATATCGTTGTACCCATTAACACCTTTATCAATCCATTCACCTTTTAATCTCCATCCATTCTTTGGCTTTCCTGTTGAAGAGTCAAATGGGTCTGTGTCCACATACAATCGGTTTATAGATTGGCTTTTGTCATCGCTTACAATATGAACATGTTTTATTCCGACCCATTTGTTGTCCTGAAGATAATCGCCTGAGAAAAACTGTTTTACTCCAAGGACTTTGACATAAGGGAAATGTTCGTAATTATAATTTGCCCTTACCTTATCGTCGGAACCAACTGGATAGCATGTTTCAATAAGACTACGACCCGCATCTTCTTTCCCACCACAAACTTTGCAGGCTAGCGATTTATGGATCTTTGTACCAAGGTCTCCATGAACCCTGATAAAGCTCGTCATTTCATGATTTCTAATTCCCTTTTCGTCATAGAGAAAATCAGGCTTTTCTTTCCATGTATGCTTTTGTGTCTGTTCCTTTGATCCCTTGGCTGCATAAATCCCAAGCCTTATACTCCTACCAGGCGGTGAATTACTACCATACGTAATATATGAACCGGTTGTAGTGTAGTAAGTTATACCATTTTCTGTTCTCTTATATGCAGTGGCTGGAGGGCCTTGTTTAGGATGCATATTTATTCCATCATAGCTAAAACAAGGGTCCTCAGTTGGATCGTCTAGAGACATATCCATAAAGAATGTTGTTCCACTCTGCATAGTAGGATATACTTCTAAAACACTATCTGAATCTACAGATGAGGACATATCTAAAATCAAGTGGATATGTGCTATAAAGGGTTTACATATAGCTACAAGTAATCAAATGAATTGAGCTGGGCTAACTGAAGTAGATCATCCTGATCATACCTTGATAACTTATCCCAATCTAGGACATCAATTCTATCCTTCATCTCGGTGGGTGATTCGAAACGGACCAATACAGCAGTATGTCTTAGCAGATATCTACTCATGGCTTGAATCTCATTCAGGTCTATCACATTCCTATGTAACTAAGTTATTTACCTCACTTTACTATACAAATCATGGTGAGAATTGTAGTTTGACAAACCCAATCCTGCCACAAGGACATTAAAATTTAGAGATGAAGAACGGAGTATAAATCGGATGACAACAGGTTTATTCATGACAGACAATCATATTGATTTTGAAGTAAGAATGAAATGCTTCTGGGCAGATTGGAATAAAGATAGAAGTGAATGGGAATATGAATTGACTACTACCAAAGAATATTTAGAAAATGCAGTTGCATGCTTTAAAACTGAGTTGTCAAAGCAGGTAGAACTTTTGGCGAATTGAAAAACCGACGTTAACTATAAAGAACCTGAAAACAAACACTTGTAAATTAACTGCTGATTTAACTTTATTTCATTTGTATAATTGATCAAGACATTCGACGTGTCGTGACGGTTCAACCTCTGATTATATTGACAATTGTCCATGTTCTTCTTCAGGTGTTGTTAGTGGGTACCTACGGAGACAATACATTGGGCTTAGAGATTTCATAGTCTAATTTTGATAAGACTTCAGGTATTGTGGCATGAACTGTATTTTTTATAATGGCCATGGTAGTGATGGCAAAAACGAAAAAAAGTGAACTGGTATTAGTACTACATCTACAGTTAATCATTTTCCGATTTCATCCATTAGTAAATATTTTGATTTAGTTTTCATTCTTTATTATACCGTATAACAAAATATTGTGGAATTTTCCATGTTTATATCTCTGTTCACATTGCTGGCCTTCTTTTCTAAAACTACATTTTTCTAATACATGTATAGAAGCAATATTTTGTGCAAAAACAGAAGCATATAGTTTATGCAAGTCAAGTATATGAAAGGCATAATCAATTACTAACTCTAATGATTCAGTTACGATACCTCTATCCCAATATTCTTTTCCAATCCAATATCCAACTTCAGCGTTTCTATTGATTTTGTCGATGTTATCTACACTTATTATACCTACTAATGATGATGAAAATTCGTCACCGGTTTCTCGAAAATCTATACCAAAAATGAATCCTTTTCTGGATTTGAAACTTCTGTGACTTCCTGTTATGAATCTTATTGCATCTTCAATTTTGTATGGGTTAGGAATAGTTTGTTTAAGGTAATAGGAGACTTCTTGTGTTAGAAGCTTAG
Source organism: Nitrososphaeraceae archaeon (assembly GCA_036522495.1). Lineage (GTDB taxonomy): Archaea > Thermoproteota > Nitrososphaeria > Nitrososphaerales > Nitrososphaeraceae > Nitrososphaera_A. The sequence continues at coordinate 6,144 of DATDFS010000024.1, forward strand.
GAATTCTTTTTACATCCTTCCTGCAGAGCTCTCTTAATTTTACATTTTCTCCATTTAGAATTGGAAAGGTTCGAAATGGTGGGGATGGTGACAGGCCACACATTAGTCTGCATATGTTTATTTTAATATTAAATATTAATATTAGATATATTGACGGGTTACAAAAGAGTAGAAGAATCAAATAGGAAAATCTGTATACATTATACATCGTGTTTTCCGGTTGGATTATTTTTGGGTTCCAAAACGCCGATCCTTATGTAAAACTATTTGGAAGAATCGCACAGAAGGGATACAACCTCCATTCGCAACGGTTGGCAACACGTATCGATATTTGAATGTCCACTCCCTTCATGGCTGTGAATGTCAAGCTATTACCTTCAATGGACGTCCACCCAATATTGTTGGCGTCTTATTGTTCCTTAGTCTAGACTACGATGCCATTTGCTGATTCATAGAGATACAGAGAAAAAACTTCTTGTCTTTTTCTGAACTTGTCTCTTCACGCTTAGTACACGTAAATGACGTTTGAGATAATCGTTTAGGTGAATAAGTAAGGTTGAACTCAAAAAGATGTGCAGAAAGACACCGACGGGAATGCCACCACTCCCTTCAAGAATAACTGACGCAGCAGCATCTGCTGGTTATTCAGGGAACGCTTTTAAGTATGATATTGCGCTGTCCAGTTCCGCTGCCCTCTTCGCATACAATCGTGTAATTCTCTTAAGTATGACGCATAATACTAAGAATGCGTAGTGATATAATATTCAAAAACATAGACCAACAGGCGCTACATTAATAGCGATACTTACGGTAATTGGCGGTATAGGATTTCTTGCAAGTAGACTCACAGCAGCAGCAATTGCTCCACTTCTTACTAATCTTCATATAGGCAGTAGTACCACTCCGGGATCGACAACAACAACTACATCAACCATGACTCACGGATTAGTAGCAGTATCTGCAGGGATAGGTAATGGACTGGTAGCCTTAGGAATAGCATATTTGGTTATGGCTTATGGTTAATGGAGAAATAAACGTGGGCATGGACCATAACTATGGTTTTGTCATTTATTGGAATTGCTCTAGGTTGATTTGATCTTAAGGGAAAATTTTTTGCTACCAAATTCGTTGGAGTAAAAAATTTGTTAGCAAATGTGATCTTTTGTTACCATGACAAAAACCATTGCTAGCAATTATCATTAATCGTTGCTCCGTGAATGCAAGAGGACCGGCCACGACAATGGGTCTTATTGTGAGGAACGAATGATCTTATATAGCTAACTAATCCAACGTCTCTTAAAGATGAATATTTTAAATAACCTCATATTAGTTCTTCATCAGTTCAAGTCGTGCCTCTGTTAGGACTTGAGTTAATCTATCATCATTGGTTCCTAGTTTGCCGATCATAACTTCAATCGCTTTTATTACTGACATCCTTAGCTCTAATATTGGAACATCTTCGCCCTTGGCAGCTCGTATTAAAGATATAAATGTGGTAATAGCATTTACTTGTAGGAGTGCTTCATACTGAAGCTTCATCAAGTAATACATAGTAAATGCAGCGATTAAAACCAGTCGTTTAACTTCCTTTCTAAATAAAGCAGCTGCTGATGCACAATAAAACTCAGCGATCTGTTTTGAATATGTTGATAATGCGACAATAATTTGGTTCTGTCTCTCTAAATTTTGTTTCTGTGTTTTTAATGAAGCTATTTGATTTGTCAAGTTATCTCTATCTTGGCTTAACTGTTGGATAACTGAATTGATAGGTCCGTACTTGTGGAGGTCAGATATTAACAATTGTATGTCTATAGTATTGATTTTACTGCCAATATGTGTATTAAATATGTACGCCACATTAATTATATCTTGTTCATTGACTCCGCTTTGAACAAGT
>DATDFS010000025.1:0-10461 GCA_036522495.1 Nitrososphaeraceae archaeon
CGGATTACATGTGTTCCAGGCGTCTTGTGCCATTTTGACCTTTAGCTTTGCTGTCTCCTCACTGAAAGGAGGTTTGATAAGATTTGGCATGTTTGTTTATACATGATATATCTAATAATAATATTGGAAGCAAAATTCGAGGGTATATTCAATACTGGAAGCACGGTACTTAAAAGCTACTCAAAGTTCCGTTGCTTATTAGGTCCAGTTTGCTCAAATTAATGGTAAAAAACAAAGAAACGCATCAACGAGCGTGTGAAGTTTAGTAGTCCATATCCGTAGATGAAGGTGTTTCGATATGCGTAGATTTGGATGCATTTATTAGCTCATTTTGTTTATGTTCATTCATACTTAACTTTGGATTGTCAACAGCTTTAGTAGCACTATTTTTAGGCCGTGGCGTCCTAATTCGGTGAGGTATATTTGGATTATGTGATGGCAGGTATCTCGAACGTTTCTATCACTGAACCCTGGAAGATGTTTGTGATCGTTTGCCATCTTTAATATTGCATCTTTATGCGATAATCTGTCTACAATGGTCAGAAGGTTATACATCTGGGGTATTAGTTGATATGCTCTTACTACCTGGGAGTATAATTTTTGAATTTCTGATGAAAGATCCTCATATGTCATTGTCTTGTATTCGTCTTCAGGTTACAGCCTGTGATCTCCTCTCCTACTACCCTACTCCCATGTCCTTGCGGATATTTCACAATGTTGTTCACAAGCCCGGTTGTATCAGATTTGGCTTTGACACGAGTATATTAGACCGTTCCTCAATTGTGCCTTGCTTGACACCAAAAGTCCAAGAAGTCACCAATCCTCTGAAGATTTTTCTTTGGTTACATGGATCTTTTCGAAAGAATAAGGATTGTAAATAGACTTGCATCTAAACGAGGATGAAGTTGTTGTTGTTGGTCTTCTGCCATTTTCTTTACTACGTTTTTTATTATGTTAGAAGCATGGAGATGGACTGATATCGGTATGGGACGAAAGGATTCTATACTCTACAGAACTGTTTAGATGGTAATTGATATTATCCTTGGATTCAATGTGGAATCATGATGACAATTTCTTTTACATATAGGACAAGTCTTTCTGTCTGTAGTTGAACACAAGCAGATATGATTTTTTATAAATGACTTTGTAAAATTATTACTCAGTCCAGTCTCATTGCAAAAATAACACGGTTTCATAAGATAAGTAACTTTAGTACCATTGCAGATTTGGCACTTGTCTGAACAGTCAGTTGAATTGGATGTTTGTTTTGTGTCTTTGTCTGTTGACATAAAAACAAATATAAATTTTACAAGTATATATTCTTACTATAAGACAATATGTCATTTCGTAAGCTTTGATATCCAGACATTCATTTACCTTGAGCTGGGAAAATCTGACCTAGTGTCAATCAGCCAAACAATATTTAACGATTATGCACATTCTTGTATCGATAATTATTCACAAAGTAAAGCAGGTTTGCCGTCACTATTAAATCAGCATTCCATTCTTCATACAACGTAAGATACCTGAGTTTTTACTGCAGCCTGTTGGCATAATCTTATTTTCTCGTCTATTCTGTGCTTTTGCTTCTACTTCTTTAGAAGTTGTAAGAACCTCTATTAGAATATACATATGGTTCAACGAGGGGAGTTACGGCAATTTCAGCATACGTTCTTTAAGAGTTTAATAGCACTATTCGAGGCTTTAGTAATCAGTTCTGAGCTATCATGAGAGTTTAATTTTTTAATTATACTCGCGCCTTACGTCAAAAGTCTGAGGTTGAGGCCTATGGAGTTAGTTTTTTAACTGCAGGCATGACCCAGTTTTTGAAAGATTGGTGAACTGAGCTAACTGCGAATTATAACATACTACTGGGTCATTATTTAACGGTATTAATTTTAAAAAATATGATATACATGACCACTACCATTATACAATATGATGCACAAAATGTCAGTCGTTGCGGCGACATAGACAATAAGCAGAATTATTGCTCTCCGATTTGAGATCATCTAAACATGATGTAGTAGAAAAGAGCAAATGAGAACCTATTATAAGTTATAAATGAACTATGCTATTACCATGATGAATTGCCCTTTCGTATATCTGACTACTATTATGCTTGCAAGTCTTCCTGTTATTATACTGAATGCACTAGCAGAAGAGACTACCACTACTACCACCACTACTACTACCACTACAACAGCGGCCAATTCTACTAATGCTGGTAATATCACCTCCAATACTGTTATCACATTAGGAACTCCAATCTTTATAGAAAACGATAAGACAGTAAACCTAAGGTCAAGTGTTGTTAATGGTTCACGAATACTAGAAGCTTCCTATGTAGGTAACGGAGCAGTCAAAGAAGTGAGTTTTACAGCTAAGGGATTCGATTTTATTGCCACTAAGCCTGATGGAGGAATATATTCACAAGGTCGTACCACTATCATGACGAAGGACAATAATGAAAGAGCGGATTATGTTTTTCAAGCAATAGCGCATTACGATGCTGATGGTAGATTAAGAGGTAATGGTGCCGCATTTTTTAGTACAAACTCAACTGGCAAACTGGCTATCGTAAAGAATTTGGTAATTGTTTACAAAGATGAGGCTACAAGAGGAGGTAATATTAAGACCGTGGGATGGGAATGGAAATAAGATGTAAAGGATTCTGATGCTATAGTGGATGGGACGTCTAATTTCAATGGACCAGCAAACAAGATTCTTTGAGTAGTGATGTTTTCCCACAGGTTTGTGGTAGTTTCATTCCTATCATGGGATCAGTCATGTTGGACAATGACGCTTGACCTCATTCCTTTATTACCACTAATACGAAGACAAACTAGTATGAGTTCAATGAATAAAGATACGACGAAATATTTCTGTAGCAGCCGTGCTATAAATACTACCTATCAAGCAACCGTTCTCACAGGTATCTGACGGGTCTTCATTATGAATAAGGACGTGTCGCTTCTTCATGTTTTAATTTTTCACTGCGGCTTCTTTGAGGATTTGATTGCAGCTGATACGATGTGATCTGGCTCTATCTGTGCGGCTTTGGAAGCATTCAAGACATATGTCCAAGATGGAAGAGACAATGTAAAGGAATTTTTCAGAATAGGTGTTAACAGCCGCAAAAACTTCGGAGCAATTATCAAATTTTAGATACTAAATAACAAGTTACAGAGCTTCTATCATCTATTTTATTTCGCATGGTGAAAAGTGAAAAGTGACTGTATAATCTTTCCGTCTATCTCAAGGTCATATTCAGCAGGATCTTAGAAGTCCTTGCAAAATATTAATATGCTCGGTTTTTATCACAGAATGAGATTGGGTATCACCAAGAAAATCAGAGTAGACATAGAAATTGATGTAGAAATTCCCTTTGACATAATTGATGATGAAGACAGATTTACAAAAGTAAAGGAAGGAATTCTAAGAAGTTTATCCAAGGGACTTTATGAAGAAGGAGTAGCCTTTAAAATCAGAAAGACTAGTTTCGAGGTCAAAGACAATCGCTCTGAAGCTTCATAGGCTCTACCTATTTAGCATCGTCAAGCTTGTAGTGACAACTGTCCGTCATATATTTATACGAAATTCAGTCACATAAAGCAGACTCTAATGATACTTTAACGCTTTAGATCATACTTTATTGTTGGAGACGGTAAACGTTTTACCCGCACCGTTTGCTACTAAAACTGTACGAAGTATCCGACAATTCTTTTAGTGACAGAAGAAGATGCACAAAGAAGACCGTCTATCGTTCTAATTACTCCTTATTTCTGTAACTGTAAAAAAATAAAGATAATTCATAGAATAACACGCGCATACGCGCCATAATGGCCCGTTGCTTGAGAGTGTAAGGTGATTCAACTCAATCTTCTACCGCTAAAACACCTTTTTCCAAGCCCAAACTCTATCAACAACATAATCTTAGATCAGAGAGTAAATTCATAAAGCCACATAAAATATGATACCAAACCGTTAAAGCAAATATTGCAACATACTCATTTAAGGTCATAACAAGATGGCAAAAAAAACATCTAAAACAAAGACGACAAAGAGAAGAAACAATCCTTCTACATACACAAAAGCAAAAGGAAAAAGACTTACGCCTAATCAGAAACTTACTTTTCACTTAAACGAAGCTTTGGCTGTAGAAAATGCAGCAGTACAAAGACTCCAGTCACGAATAAAACAGACAAAAATAGATAATGTTAAACAACGACTTCAACTCCACTTAGAGGAGACAAGAGGACAACAGGATAGATTAAAGCAATTAATATCAGATCTTGGTGATGGTGCAAAAAGTGATGCTACAAAGGACAAGGCGATTTTACCAATTCCTATTCCTCCTAAATCACTATCAAAGGTATTCCAAAAGACGATGACTTCTGCAGAGCTAGAGCTCAAGGCAGCTAAAGAGGATGCAGTAGTAGAGAATTCTGAGATTATACTTTATGATATGCTTACACATTTAGCAGAGAGGCTTAATGCCGCCAATGCAATAACTGTTCTGGCACAAAGCTTGTCAGAAGAAAGATCCATGGCTGATTGGATTAAAACAAATATGCCTGATATGGTTGCAGAACTCTGGCCTGAAATTGAGGCTTCACTTGCTATGCTAGAAGAGTAATAATAATAATAATAATATTCTGTATCATAAGACAAAAACGGCAGAGACGATGGCTACTGTGGCTTCACTTGTTATCGTTATTTTTGGTCCCTTTTAATGTCTTCTTCGATAATAGAATGATAGTTTTGAATTTACAGCTGAAACACAAAAATCTGATCAATAAAAGAATTATATTATTTTAATATATTCGATATTATCGAAGTCACATCATTGCTTGCTAAGATCATATCTGCCGATATTGTATTTCTCCTTGCAATTATTGCATATACCTTCAGTATCTTCCGTTATTTTACTGTAGAAAAAGGGATAAATTCCCGGGGAAATACTTTGCAACAAGACACTAAGCGACAATGAAGTTTAAAAAATACGTCTTTCTTTCATTCCTCCTGCAGTTATTAATATGGATGGACGGGAGTAGACTGTTTTTGTGTTGATTTTAATTTGTTCTGAGTATTGCTACAAAGACTGTCGTCCTCTCTTGCAATAAAGACCTAAGTTTTGTCATCAGAGATTATGTTCAACATCTTGACTGTTGAAGTTTGCTGTTGCTCTGATGATGAACTGAATAGGATATCGTAGGCCATCTATGTATTTGTGCTCTCCATGTTCATGGTAAGCTCCTCTTCACTCCGACGCTTCCACTTACCTCAATATGAATATTACACGTATCTCCATTATTTTTCCTTGGATCTAATTTCTTTGGATTATCTGTATTAGACCAAAGCTCTTACCATTGACTTTTATACAACCTCTATTCGTAACAATTTTTGGAGTCATAGGAAGTTTATAGCTGTAATACGGTCGATTCTCAATTGCAAGCGAATTGACTTCTATAGCTTCACAGTCAATACCAATTCGTTCTATTGACTGTGCTACACTTTCATTCAAATTCACTCTTTTAATAACAATTTCAGGATTTTCTTCTGAGCTATTGGCCATATTGCTGTCTTTGGTAACTTTCATATCAGCTTTAATTCCCCGTTTGGTCTCTTCGATAGTTTTTTTAGATTGTACACTTAGATTGGTTGCCAATTTTTTTAGCGATAGCCTTGACTTGGCACCTGCACCTTGTTTCGCTTTATTATTTCTACCCAAAGGCAGATTTTTTACTAGTGGTTCCGATACTCCTCCTTTTTGGTTTCCAATAGATTTTGTCTTCACTCCAGCTGAGGTGGCCGATCGTTTTAATATATGACCTAGAGTATAACCTGTCTTTTTTCCTGCATTTGCTATTTTTCTGCCAAAAACGATTGCTAGTTCTTTGGCTTTGGCAGCTGCCCCTGAATTTAGATTTGTCTTGCCGTCAACCATTATATAATTACTGTCTGCACTACTTGTGTATAAGCGTAATAGAGAAATCAAACTAGCAATACAGATGCATTGCTCGCTACCTTAGTAAATTCATATGATCTGCAGAAGATTAAATATTCACTGCTGAAATATGATAAAGTGTATCTTTTGAACAACTAGCCAGAGATCCTACGTCTACTTCTATCTTCTCCCCCGTCAGAGCCGCTACCGTCAATGTGTGATAGGATTCTTGTCTGCATCTGAGACTTTGAAGTAACCCCCACAAAGCCATCTGCTTGCCTACCGTTCTTGAAAATGGCTATGCTAGGTATACTCTGTATTCCGAAAGCACTTGAAGTCATAGGATTTTCGTCTACATTCAACTTTCCAAATACAACCTTTCCTGCAAGCTCGGTTGCAAGCTGTTCTATTAGAGGCGATACCATTCGGCATGGTCCACACCAAGGTGCCCAGAAATCAACTACGAATAGCGGATATTTGTTGATAGCTTCAGCAAAATTGGTATCTGATAGCGTAATGGGAGCTGCAACTACTGCTTTGCTTTTATGTCCTCCTGTACCGCCGCCACTACTATTGTTTCTGATCAAATCATTCATTTTTCTTGTCATAATATTACTTAGCTCCTTATCCCAATTTTGCATGATTTTGTTATGACCGTACAATACTGGCGTTTCCAAGTTAATAAAGATCCTGTAGATATTGTCGCTGAAGATATTTCATTTGCTCCGATCTAATTCCATTCAGTTGATAAATATCGATAACAGGATACAAATGAGTATACTAAGAGAAGAGATCATAGTCTTGGGTAAGACTAGCATAGGATGAATCAACAATCATTCCGCTATTATTGTAGAGATAATAGTAGTCGTACAAACAGGCCAGCAGCAGATACCTAGCGTATATTCCAAGGATTACCTTACAGGGTGCCGTGAAGGGTGATTTGTGGGAGGATTAGGAGAAGGCGGAATATTCCATCGTGCAGGTGCGGCATGCGGCCACCATTCGGTTGAGAAGTAAGTGCTATTGGCATATATTTGGTAATAACTTTAGATTAACATTAACTCTAGACTCTGGAAAACTATGGATCTGTGATAATCAAAATTATTTACAGCAGAGTATACAACAAATCGATCACAAACAGATGGAATATGGGATACCTGTCCTGACCATATTAATACGTGCATGATATGTCTAGATGAGCCATATAGTTTTACGAAGGTATATCCTAAAAATGACAATCCCTTCTCACGAGAGTTTCAGAAGCGGAAAGTTGAAATTTTTGGCTTTGGTCTAGGTCAAGCACTTCGATCACTCCATCCACGAGTGATAGTGAAGGCACTGTTCAAGTATTTGAATCTCTAGAAAAGATTGAAGGTTCTCATAATATAATCAGAGAACCTGATATTGATGTCATCATGATTTCTGTGTACAAGAAAGGATCTGACATTTCTGTGATCCTCTGTGTAACTAAGAACCGTAATTCTATGGTGTTACCTCCACTGCTGGTACAGACGATGATGATACTGGCTGTTTTGTATGCGCTGATGCATCTGCTGCAGACCTTGTTCCTACTTTAAGAGCATTTTTTACATTATCTAAATAACCAATAGTCATTGCCAGGTTTCCAAAGCCCATCGAATTGAGAGTCTCTGAAGGGACCATGATTATTGTATTACCCTGGATCTTCATCGATTCATAGAGCATATTGGATTGCCTTAATGCATATGCCATAGGATTGTCTGCATATATCTTAGATGCGTCTAGAAATCTCTGTGCTACTTGAATTTCTGAATCGCCGTAAGTTATTCTAGCGCTTTTTTCACGTTCGGCCTGTGCCTGCATTGACATTGCAGATTCTAACTCTTGTGGAATAATTACTTGTCGAATCTCTACTCCCGTTACCTCCGTTCCCCAGCTACTAGCTTCTTTTGAAATAATGGATTTAATATTTTGATTAATCTCTTCTCTTTTTGACAATACATCTTGAAATAAAGAAGAACCAATATTATTACGCAGGGTTGTTTGGGAAACTTGCTGTATCATTTCATTAAAATTCTCTACATTCAGGAGAGCATCCTTTGATTTTGTTTCGATTATTTTGTACCTAAGGATTGCATCGATTGTTACAGGAATATTGTCTTTTGTAAGCATCCTCTCAGCCTTGAATTCTCTTACTTTCTCCCTGATGTCTACAACCAATACATTATCTGCAAAAGGTATCCTCTTCTGAATGCCTGGACCAACTTGTCTTTGGTATTTTCCTAGTCTGAGTATTATTGCTCTCTCATACTGCTTTATGATTATCAAAAAGGATGAGATTGTTATAGCCACACCAAGAGATATTGATATATAGGTAACCAAGTCATTTTTTAGTATTTGTCCAACTCCAATACCAATAATTAGGATAATTATTCCTACGATAGCTTGGGTTCCAGATCCTTTTTGATTAACAAGCATATCAGCAAAATTAGTTGTTAAAGATGATGAGGATCTATATGCCATATATTACTATGTGTAGTGAAGGTTAAGAACTTAGTGGTATACATAGGCCTTTAGAAAGGATGGCGTTCTATAGATTATGGCCGAATCATATCTTACTCATCAGGAATTAATAATTGTACTGTGGCTAAAATCGACCTAACACAGTTAGTAGGGGCCCTAAAGAAATCACCTCCTTTATTATAAGAATAGGCCAACATTTGAGACTTTTGAATGCAAAGGTTACCGTAATCTTTCATTTGTTAACCAACAATTAACGATTCAATGTACATATCGATTCGATGTACATACATACTCGTGCAAGCTAAGTTGCTGCAATGTTCGCCAATTGAGTCTCTTATGTAGCTCAATCGCATATCAGATAAAGATAATCAAGTATGTTTATCGTATGTAATAATATAACATAACGTTGCGATTTATCCCTAAAGATTCTTCCATGATTCCCTCCTTGAAAATTAAGTCAAAAAGAAGCTATTAAGAAGTTTGATAAAGCAGTCATATCAACTAAGTGTGATTTTGCAACGTGAATCGCCGCAGTCCCTCGTTGAATAGTTCATTTTTGATGAGCTCGACCTAAACATCGCCGCTTAAAAGTCAACTCTATCTTTTACTAATTTTCTTATTTGACAACGCCCAATGTATTTGTACAGTACAAATGGATTTGCAATTAAAGATTCGAATAATGTTTATTGCAATTGTGGGGTTGCTGCTGTATGTGATTGGAGATAACATTATACTAGCATTCCAACAAAATAGAATTCAGACCATGGTTACCTACGGCATTATTCTCAAGTGTTTAGGTACTGTGATAGTTATTGTCGGGACAACCTTTGCAGTTAGATGTGGATTGAAAGATTCAATGAGACAGAGAGGTATTGTGGATGATTTACGATAATGTATTCAAATAAATGTGGACATAGGCAGCACACCAGACATCTATTTTTTCTACTGAAATAACTTTTGTCAAAAATATTCACATGCCTTGTTGTCATGTGTTTTCCTCATACTGGCTGTTTCTATTGCAATATTTTAACTATTTCTCTTTTCTACTCTTGATCTTTCTTCACTTAATGAAATTTGTATGATTGATATGGTTACTGAGTTTATTAATTATATGAAGTTTATATGCGTTCTAGTCAATGAAGTATATTGGGTATCTACGAATGTCAAGTAGCTTTGGAAAATAAACTGAATTCGTGATATTGTCGTTCATTGACTACGGAATCTGTTGTAAGTATGTCAGTCAATATACAATGTCGGTTGAGATACATCAATAACTCCAACCGTCGAGGCAACACAAGACCGCTCCCTTAACAATAGCAAACACAAATACTTAAGCTTGTCAAACGAACATGACAGAGACCGCAGGCGATCTGAAAAATACGTATAACCTGATTAGCTTTTTGTTGTTCCTGAGTATTCTTGGCAACTATTTTTCCCCCAACCGCAAGTAAATTTCTTCTTCCTGCCAAATATATTGAATCTCATCTATATGCATCAGTTCGCGCTCGCCGGTATTTGAAGCGGATAACAGGGTTAACGGCTTTGCACAACGTAATTACATGAGACCATTTTTTCTGGCATATAACCTGTTACCATTTTATAGTAACAAGAAGAGATAAAGGACCAATATGCATACGTATAATATAACATAAAATAAAAATATACCAGTGTGTCATTATCCATAACTTTCATTACGAGAGGTGATGCTGTTGACCTCATTTTAGGCCACAACGAATCCTGGGTAGAAACTGAATTTACACATCTGGCTAAAAAAACTACGTAGAGAGGGAGATGCATTATAGGTAAATATGTGATAATGAGGTTGGAACCAGAAACCTGTGAGGGCCTGTGAATCAATCAACTTTCAGACGGCATCTTTAAATTGCCATTTAACCTCAATATTGTTATTCAACTGATAGTTTTATGAGAAATCCTTTCAAGAGACCTGACAAATCCTACAATGGGAGAACACATAGCGGAGATCCATACGGATATACGACATCAAAGTC
>DATDFS010000026.1:0-2796 GCA_036522495.1 Nitrososphaeraceae archaeon
TGATTCAGGATATGATAGTGACCATAAGCTGTATAATTTGAGCATAGACAGAAGAGGATTTGAGCTAGTAGTATGTCCTGTATCACAAATATACAATCATACCTCAGCTGACAGACTGCAATTGATAAATTTCTATCTATGATTCCGAATTAGGACAGGCAATTCATTCTGGGAGATCCATATTCGTAGAGCCATTAATAGAACACATCAAAGATGTTTTCAAAATAGATCCTTTACCAGCAAGAGAATATCAGAAAGCAGCTGGTATAACTCTATTGTCAGTACTACTCTATCAAATTATTGTTTATTACAATTGTAAGACATTGCAAGACACGCAGCAAACAACATCCAAAAGCTATCAAACACATGTTAGGAAGCTACTTCCAAAATAATATGAAGAGAATTGACAAAACCAAATTATGCCCCAGTGCCAAATAATTGATCAATAGTATGCCTGCACAAAAGATAGATAAAACAGCCAGTAATATTTCCTCTTGATGGGTGATTTTAGACCCTCCTTATTGCCTATTGTCAGCTCGGTTATAGGCAGTGGTCTATTATTATTTGTAATAAATAACGTGGCTTCAAATGTCAGCCTGCCCCATATTTACCTTCAGGTCAATAGCTTCAGTGGACACAACGGTCAGCAAACAAAATTCCAGACAATTGCTATTAACGATGGTAGATCTACAGCAACTGACATTAGGTTAACTTTACTCTATCCCTCTTCTAATATAATTAATTTTACCATTCCTTTTCATAATGAAAATGTAACATCATTGAAGCATGAAGTGCCCTCATCTTTAGTATTAGAGATGCAAAGGATGTCCATGGGTGCGTCTATTATTATAAATACAACTACTATAAAGAATGATGCAGTTGCAGCTGGCTCTCCTACCAATATTCGCTATGTAGTCTCTGCGACTTCTGACCAGGGCACTAACACTATTGCTGATGCGAGTTCTCCAACTCTTAGAATAGAAGACGCTGGAATTATCCCATTTAATCTGCGTCTATTAATAGTTGCAACGGTTCTTGCTATTATCTGTTTTCTCATCGGGTTACTCTATAAAAGAATAAGGGGCTACAAATTCCAAATCAACAGACCAAAATATGTTTTTGACATACTAAAACAAATGATAACAGTCCGAAATACTCTTAAAGAGAATATTGTGGCGACAGATATATTTCCCTTTTCGAAATGGAATTCTATAGACAATGAGGATAAACGCCAAATATTTGGCGATCATCGAGACTATAATCTTATCAATAAATTTTATACAAAATTGAGGCAGCGGGATTCAGATTTTTCTGAGGAAGAAATCAGTGACCATACATTAAAGAACCTCAATCAAGGATTATTGAGCCTTGTTGATTATGCACTTACGAACATCAGTTGGTCAAAATACCATAACACTAGTCACAAGAGATCACATGTTATTCTCAGTATTGCAGCAACTATATCTAGTGCACTTGCGATATTTTTTATATTTGAAGTCTCGCGAGTTGTTTTCTTTCTTCCTATTCAGGGCTATTACAATATCTACTATGCTCTTACTTTAGTAGCAAGAGCCATAGTTGCATTTGTCTTGGCAAGAGAGATAATAATTTTTCAATCATCATCTACTTATGAGGTTAGCGTTAATAACTGCACAATATCTTATATTTCTATATCATCTACTAGCCATGGGTCAGTCAAACTTTTTGCTTACTCATTGATGATAATGGGCGCTCCACTATTTTTACTTAGTGCAGAATTACATTATGTTGGTAGATCTGATATATCATACGAATTTTTTGTTATAATTCTACTAATTGATGTTATTAGAATGTTTATATTAGCATTCCTCATTCCTAGGTATGCATTGAAAAGCAGAATTTCGATAGGATGATGACAAACATAACCACATTTTGCATAATTGATAACTTTTGAATTAGCTTGCTTATCATTCTTCGTTGTCATGATTAAAACGAGGATTCACCTATAATGGAAGATGTTTTATTCTTCTATGAGCTGAAAGTTGATGTGCTTGGTACGATATTATATTATGAGGGCCAAAAGATATTTCTTTTTCTCAAAGGAATGGGCGCTAGTGGGGGTAGTAATAACTTGGGATAGCAATGCCATGACGACCATTATTGTTACAGCTCTAGAAGCAACGCGTCCAATGAATAGAATTTTTGAATCCAGATCTTTCTCTCGGTAAAAACAAAGTATTGTAGAAGCTCCAAGACTGCAATATCTTGTTGGCATCATCGTGCAAGATTCTTTATCGAGTTATGGGATTCAATATCGCTCATGATCTTCTTGTTCGCTGCTCAAGTCTCTACATCTTTGCCTGTTAGGTATCAGAAATTTGGGTGTTTGATTGTAAAGGCTTCCAAGATAACTTTTGAAACAACCTCAACAGGAGAGCCGTTATATGCCATTTGGTTTGAGTTTGCTGCCATTTTTTACATCATTTGTGAATATGGTGAGCTTGGATCTTGCGCCTTTTTCGGTATAACCATTGAATTTGCAAAGTTGGTCTTAATGAAACCTGGCTCAATTAAGACAACTTTTATCCCAAAAAGTTCTAATTCGTATGCAATAGATTCAGATAAGCCCTTAACGGCAAACTTAGTACTAACATAATATGAACCATCAGGTAAACCAACAATAAGTGTGAAACGAGGAAAGGTGTGAGATTTTTCGCAATATTATTCTGTATTACAATTCATTCGTTGGTTTATTATTATTATTAATACGATACGAACCCCTATCATGCAGCCTTGAAAATCTTCGGTAAATAAATC
>DATDFS010000027.1:0-5478 GCA_036522495.1 Nitrososphaeraceae archaeon
AATATCAACAAGTACCTTTAAATGTCTTAAGTGGGAAAAACTGTTAATATGCCAGCTGGCATTGACGACCTTGCTATATATGTTCCAAAATTGTATATCGACTACAAAGATTTTGCTCAAGCCAGAGGAATTGATCCCCAAAAATTAGAACATGGTATTGGCATAAAAAAAATGGCGCTGGTCGATACAAATCAAGATTCAGCATGTATGGCATCCAACGCATGTCTTGAATTAATGAAGAAGAATAACTTACATCCTAACGATATTGGTAGGTTGTATGTAGCAACGGAATCAAGTCTTGATGAATCAAAGGCATTAAATTCATTTGTAGTAGGTATGCTAGAACAGGTATACGGTGATGGCTCATTTGAGCATGCTGGAGGAATAGAATGTAAATTTGCTTGCGTCAGCGGATCTTATGCGATTTACGATAATACCAATTGGATAAGGGCAGAAGAGAACAATGACAAGGCCGCCATTGTTGTTGTGAGTGATATTGCCAAATACGACATCGGGTCAGCCGGAGAATATACACAAGGAGCAGGTGCAGTCGCGCTTTTAATAAAAGAGCAACCAAGATTACTTGCTCTAGATCCAAAAGTCACTTCAACCATAATAAAAAATGAGTATGATTTCTATAGACCGTTTGGGAAGGAAACTCCCCTTGTAAATGGGCTATATTCTAATTTACTATATTTAATCCAGGTTAGAAAGGCCTTTGATAGTTATAAGGAAAAAGCAATGAGAACAGGACTGATTCATCTTAAGGATGGCGAATCTATTACCGATTACATTGATTTGTTTACAGTGCATTTACCATATAGAAGAATGGGAGAAAAGGCACTTGCATACTTGCTGAGACATGAATGGAGAACACTGCCGCGATGGCAACATGTTATTAAAGAAATAGGATTTCACGAACCGATACTAAATGACAGTAGAGGAACGATAGAGTCAGTCTTAGCAGATAAAGAGTTTATGAAGGCTGATGAACAATTTAGGAAAGCATTCATGCAAACTTCCTTTTACAATGAGGTATATGAGAAAAAAATGTCGAGTTCCCTTGAAGCTTCTAACAGCATAGGTAATTTGTATACGGCGTCTATGTATATGGGATTAAGAAGTTTACTAGAATATGAGTACAAGAAAAATCACGATATAGAAGGTTATAGAATAGGATTTGCGTCTTATGGGAGTGGCAGTAGTGCCATGGTATTTAGTGGAGTTGTACAAGCAGGATATAAGGAAATAGTGAAGGATATGAATCTCGAAAATGAAATTGGTGATCGCAAGAAATTATCTATGGATGAATATCAAATTTTGCGCGAAAATCAGCGAAATTTGAATGATTCTTATGCCAGGGCCAAAAATGAATTTGTTCTGGTCAAGATTGGTGGTTCTACGGCAGACAAAGCCGGATTCAGAGAATATTGCTACTGCAGTTAAGGAACAATCTTAAAAACCATTTTTTCCTTCTTTAGAAAATCTAAAAGTTTCCTTGAATGTTTTTCATTTTCTAACTCTAAGCTTAGATATACGCCAGCAGAACCGGCCGCAACATTGGAGCTTAGTCGATCATGTTCAACTTGAACTATATTTACACTGAGTTCGGCTATTTTATCCACTATATTTTTTAGAGCTCCTGGTTTGTCGGGTAATTGAATAAAGATTTTAACTAATCTCCCCATTTGCATTAATCCCTTTGATACTATTTGTCCTAAGAGATACATGTCAATATTACCGCCAGAAAGGACAGATATTACGTTTTGATTATTTTTATCTTTACTATTTGAAATAACATATGCCAGACTAGCTGCGCCAGCGGGTTCAACTACAACCTTTTCTCTTTCCATAAGCATGAACATAGTCTCTACAATAGCAACATCATCTATAGTAACGATGTCGTCCAAATATTTTGAACATATTTCAAAAGTAAGCTCTCCAGGAGATTTGACAGAAATACCATCGGCGATAGAAAATCCTCCTTTTATATCGCATAGACTCCCATGCTCAATTGACTTTTTCATCGCTGGAAACTGTTTCGACTCGACTCCAATAATCTTGACATTGGATCTTTTAGCCTTTATGGCTAGAGATACGCCTGAGGCAAGACCGCCACCACCAACCGGTAAGTAGATTTTGTCTATATCCATCAAATCTTCCATAAGTTCCAGACCAATTGTACCTTGACCTGAAATGACTATTGGATCATCGAACGCATGGATAATTGAATATCCATACTGCCTTGACAAAGAATCGGCTGTTTTCCATGATTCGTCATATGTGTCGCCCGAAAGTATCACATTAGCGCCATAAGAGCGAGTAGCAGCAACCTTTGCAGGGGAAGCATTTTTTGGCATTACAATTTTACAATTAATATTTCTTCTCTGGGCAGCATAGGCAACACCTTGGGCATGATTACCCGCTGAGGCCGCTATAATTCCGGATTTGTACTGCTCGTGTGTCAGGGAATTGATTTTTGCATAAGCCCCCCTAACTTTGAAGGAGCCCGTTCTCTGAAATGATTCAAATTTTAAGAAGAGATTTGTTCTTGTAATTGTTGAGAATGTATTTGATCTTGATAAGGGCGTCTTTCTCACTGCTGCCTTGTCCATTAATTTTTGAGCTCTAAAAATATCCTCTACTGACGGAATCTTATTTTTAACGTACATCTTACTACGATCGTTCAACCAAATAACCTTATTTGCCCAATATTATGAATTTTGTTTTTATTCCATAAGCAATTTTTTATTGTTACAAACGCTTTTTATTCAAAGAAGCGTTGATTTCATTGAAAAGGTCAGAAATTTCATTTTTCTCTGGAGCTTTCATCCTTTTAAAATCTACCAATTTGCTTGATTTTTTTCCTTTAGGGTCAATCTTGGGTTCAATATCAAAATATACTATGATCCCTTCTTCACCCTGGATAAGCCTATTATAATCAATCAAGTTTGGAGAAACCTGGTAAACCTTAATGATCAAGTCATTCAATTCGTAAATCAATGAATTTCGTTTTTTCTCAGCTCCTTCCAACTGTGGATATTTTCTTTCGATGTTCTTGATTTTTTCTTCCAGATTCCCAACCAATTCTTGATTTTGCATTAACCTTTCAAATAAATCTTCGAATTCTAGATCATCAAGTGACATATTCTTTAATTCTTGTTTTATCGTTTTGTTACCAATATTTGCTACTGATTCTAATAATGCGGAATTCTCTGTCGAAAGATCGATGAGTTCTTTTTGTATCTTAATAACTTGTTTATCGGGTTTATAATAGGGCAAAATATTGAATTGTATCCCAAAAAAACCTTTGATGGTATAATTATCGAGTTTGGCTAAAGTCTGACAAAAAATGCGATTTAGCTCGCCAGTTGTTTCTTGAATGTCCTCTACCTCCCATTTATGTAGATCTTTAAGAAAAGAACGATAAAACTGAATTATGGATTGTGGGTCAAAAGTGGAAGACTTTGTCACAGAGCCATCCTGCAGCATCACATTTATCTCTGTTGTATTTAGAATTGGTTTCATGCTGCGCAAATAAGCGTCTTCGATATTAACAAAGAGAGCATTTAGTACTTTAGCATAGCCATCATCATCTCTATTGGGGATTCTCAAAAAAAGATATCCTTACTAAAGACATGCTTTGGTCCTAATTAGTCTTTCTTTAGATTGAGATTTCGTAATTGGGATTTTATTATGCCCGTAACGAGGCGCCAATAGGTAGGATTCGCCCAGGTTATACCAACTGATAAATTCCAATGTCAAGTTGTTTGGGATGTTTCTACTTGTCACATATTTTAGTCATTTACATTGGCTTCTCATTTAGTGATTGCAACATGCAAATTAGAAAATCAATATGAGGCATTGTCCCATCAAAAAACAGAAAGTTTGAACGGCGCTAGAGCATTCAACCTACAAATGGGTCATTGAACGACCTGATTAAGTCCATGCCTTTCAATTCAAAACATCTGGTTGGAAAAAGGTAGCGCTAGTAACGACATGCCTTTCTATTACTTGTTAAGGCTAAGGCATATCTGGAATTATGAAATCATTCCTAATACTTTGCCTATCATACTATTTCTTAATGCGCTACTATCGCCTTGATTAGATATGATATGTTTGTGCAAAACAAATTCATTCTTGCGAACAGAACCTACAACGAAAATTATTTTTCAAAATCGGGTATGTTAGAAACTTTATTTTTTCATTGAAAAGCTATCAAATATTGCTCAGTCATGAATATTCAATGTAACGAGATTGTTTACCATAATCAGTGGAAATACAAGATTGATGTATTGGGAGAAATTGCAGCGAATTTGAATAAATTGTGTACCCTTCCCAACTGTTATTTAATAATTTCAACATCTATGGATCTCTAATATGAGAAAAACCGTATAGGGTTTATATGGTTTGATTTTATAAAGCGCTTGGTATGTATAACCATTGCACTATGTTATTATTGGTTGATAGCTATCAAATGAATCGAGGGATCATAACTTATGACAACAGTTAAAGAAGCAGATAGCACCAGGTCTCAAGATCTGACTAGAAACACATCTCCTTTTATCTCTATGATTACAGGAGAAAAGAAAACCAAGGTGGAAGCAGATGCAATTTATGATACTGACACCCAGATAAAGCAAACGCAAGACAGGATATGGAAGGCGCTTAAGAGAAGATATCAATATGATTCGAATTTGGATTCCGGACAGAATTTCCTGAAAAATCATGTCAACTCCAAGATTCCGCTTGTTATTTTGTATGTGGATTTAGTAGGCTCGACAAATCTCTCAATGACGATACCAGTTGACAAACTAGTCACAATAATACGTGCCTTCACCTACGAAATGTCTTCAGCCGTGTATAGGTATGGAGGATTTGTCTTGAAATATGTAGGAGATGCAGTAATTGCATTTTTTCCGTCTTTATCTAACAAGTTTGTAGTTTGTGATAGAGCTGTCAGATGTGGAATGTCCATGCTAACCATTATTAAAAATGGACTAAATCCCATATTGAATCAATATGATTATCCAGACTTAAGTGCAAAAATTGGAATTGATGAGGGCGAAAACATTATTGTTCAGTATGGACGTGACGAATCTTCTCCATTGGATATTTTGGGATATTGTATGAGTGTTTCATCAAAAATGACATCATTAACAAAGTCGAATAATATCACCATAGGCGACGACGTGTATGTAAGGTTACATCCTGAATTGAGACAAAAATTTGTTAGAGTTAACTACAGTGCAAGAGAATGGAATTATGTTAGCAAGAGAACTGGTGAACTCTACAAACTTTATACATTGAAATAGTAAATGTATGATATTTTTATCGTAAGAAATCGGTTCATAGAAAAGACTAAAATACACTAAATTTCTAAAAACATCATTGTCTACTGCATACATACTTGTGAATTGCACCTTAGGTTCGGAAGAAAGAATAATCACAGAAATCGCGAAGCTGCCTGATGTAAGA
>DATDFS010000028.1:0-6005 GCA_036522495.1 Nitrososphaeraceae archaeon
GGATGTTGTTGTTATATATCCTCGGTGGATGCAACACAACAATAAACTGATTGTAATTCTCAATGTCGACTAAAAATTAGGAAACAATCATGAAAAATCCGTTGCTTCAATATGTATAACTTTATTGTGTGAGATGTAGGAGAACAGTACTAAATTCTCGCATATAATACTCATATCTCACTCAACAGTACTAAATTCCAGCACGCGGACTATAATACATATGATCCTCTCGATGACCACCCTGTCCCATACCTATGTTCTTGTAATCATTGACAAATTCAATTGACCTGAGCCATTTGACACTTTTGTAGCCTAATTGCGTTTCAGCTCTCAAACGTAGCGGAGCACCGTGCCCTATGTCTAATGGTTCGCCATTCATCTCATAAGCTAAGATTGTTTGATGATGTCTTGCGATCGCTAGATCCAATACTTCATAGAATTCATCTCCATCTGTATACTGGTAGGATCGGAATATGACATAGCGTGCAGAATCAAGTGGTTTACATTGCTCGATGATATATCTCATTGATACACCAGCCCATTCTCCTATGGCAGTCCATCCTTGAATGCAATAATGTTCGGTAATTTGTCCTTGCTTCTGTACCGCACGGAGGTCGTCGAGAGATAGCTCAAGAGGGTTTTTCACTAGTCCATATATCTTGAGCTTCCAGTCGATAAAATTATTGTGCAAAAGGTCCTTATACTCTTGCGTATCCGGAGGATATCCGTTAATTCTAAAGAATGTAGAGACGTCTGATCTTTTAAAGTGCTGTTTGGAGACAGCTTTACGGAATAAAATCCACGTTGCAGGTACTATGATTATGTCTAGTGCATTCTGAATACGTCTGGGTTTCCGCAGCGAAATTCCTGTAGCCCAAACATGAACAATTACAACCGATATTATGAAAAGCGCAAATAAACCGATAGCAGTTGCCATGCTAGTACCCTGTCCTTGACCCAATACAATATTACCCATGTTTTCTGAAAAGCGCTCTGTGACAACCATCGTCAGATGAACAATTACAAATAAAACAAATGCTAGCATTCCCAGAAAGTGAAGACTTCTTGCGACCTGACGTCCCCTGAATATCTTGGGATACAATGGAAACCTAGCATCAATGGCTGGTGACATCGCTGCCCCCGTAGCAATCATAAAAGGACCGAGCAGGAAGACAGCTCCAAAATATGAAAGCTGCTGCAGCGGATTGTAAGGGTTTCCAGGAGGAGGAAAGTGAAAACTTGCATAGGTCATTGCTGTATGAAATGCTTGGGGAAAAATATCCCACGATGTCGGAATAAGCCGTTGCCACTCATTACTTGTAAAAAGTAGGATATAATATGCTGCACCATTGGCTATCCAGAATACGATAGAAAAAAAATGCCAATGCCGGCCTAACCCGAGATTCCTGTGTCCTGGTAAAGCAATCCACGACGGAAAGTCTTCCTCTTCTTCTAATGAGATCCAGAGTCTGTCTCGCGGCATCTTCTTTTTAGTAAATTTGATCCATTCCGATCCGGGCTTTGCATGATCATTAAAGTACAGCTTTGGAAGCGCACTGAGTATCTCGATTCCACTACGAATTAAAAGTGTAATAAATATTAGATTGATAAAATGGGCAAACCTAATCCAGTATGGAAAATCTAAATTAACCACCAAACGATGTCTATTCCTTCCTACTATTACATGGTAATACTCCTTTTAGAAGCTTCTTTTTCATTTTTCTGCAAGCGCATTTTCAGCGTCTTGTTCTCCTTGACTTATTAATTTCTTTATTTTCGCGGTTGAAAAATCAGCATCTTCAAAAATAAAGTGCTCCTTCTCCTCTTTTCGCTGTATACGTATTACTTCATTCATAATAGCACTGTGTTCATGTACAAGTCTATTGCACTCTGGTTCTATCTTGTTAAATCTCGCTTTATTTTTTTCTTCAAGTTTAGAAGTGCTCACGATTTCATATAACTCCTTTAAAAGAGTTAAGTGATGTTCTGTAACAGTTTTCAATATCTTCACATTATTGTCTGTCTTGTCTATATACATGATGTCTCTGGCTCTGTGCCACACCTCAGACATGTTCTTTGGAAGTTCTTGCTGTCTACGAGGAAATATGTCAGCGATATAAAATTTTTTGGCAGCTTTAGGAGAGGCTTTTATAACCTCTAATACAGGGGTATTACTTAACAAACTACCATCCCATAGATATCTACCATCTTTTTTTGTCCATCCTATGCCGTAAAACGGGTAACCTGTACACGCTATCACATGATCTATATCTATATCCATGTTGTTGTTATCAAAGATTACGGGCTCACCTTTTTGAATATCTGTAGAAGTTAGAATCAGTCTTGGTGTGGGGTTGTTATAGTCGCTATCATCATCATTACTGTTGATAGGTCCACTTTGATCGTGACTATTGTTTTTGTCTTCGTTTGTTGTTTTTGTATTTTTTCTTTTTTTTAATTTTGTAAAATCAACATATTGATTTAAAGTATTTCTTAGAGGAGTGCTATCATAGAGATATGTCCAATTATATGGTAGTAAATAATTTGGGGTAGTTGGTGGCATAAACCATCTTGGCATAAATGCCTTTGAATTACCATATACTGTAGAATAGATAGAAGACAAAACAGATTTACCCTTATCTGGCAAAAATAATGACGATATTGGTGGTATAATATTCTCTGCAAGTGTTATCCAAAAACGTTCTAAAGTGTCTGCTGCATTGTTGTTATTATTATTGCCACTTCTTTGCATGCTAGATATTATTGACGCATTGACAGCTCCAATAGAAGTACCTGCAATTGTGTCAAATTTTATACCATGCCTGGCCAAAGTTTTGTATACGCCGCATTCATATGCTCCTAGAGAACCTCCTCCTTGTAATATAAGTACAGTTTCTGATTTCAATTCTTTCTCCTCAAGACCTCTTTTTCAATAATCATTTTAACAAATCCAAAAAATAAAAAGGAAACAATCAAAAACTGATGCTATTTTACCAGAATTGATGCAGGTTATCACTTTGGTTGACTTGAATTCCCAGATGAAGGAGCATTACTGTTGCCCTTTTGAGCAGAAGAGATACTATTATTACTGGAAGACGTATTTCCACCAAAAGTCATATTTGGCAATTGCCTTATACTAGATGGTGTTTTAGCGGTAATAGCATGCTCCTTTCCAAAAGCCTTAAAAGCATTTGGATTACCTATATTTTTGTTCTTTAGGATAATTTGCGTGTTATTTCCTGGACCCTGGTTTGTAATCTTTGGAATAGTATTGATATTTCCCACTCCCGAATTAGCAGCTCCTGTCGTCTGATTTTTTGGTTGTGCTCTCGCCAAGGAGGTATAATACGGTAATGACAATACTATCGCCGAAACCAACAGGGTTATACTCATTACTGCTATCATACTCGCTTTGGCCGCTAATGTTTTGTGATCATTTTTAGTTTTTGAGCTCATTAAGCAGGGATTAATTACTAATAGAACATAACAGTTTCAGACAAAAAAAAGGGAAATTAATGGCTGCATATATGTACGATAAATTTAATCTATTTTTTATACTTATAGTTATACTAGACTTGATAGGTTTTTTCATATGTATACTGCATTTATGACATTTTATGCTATGTTGGAGTTATGCATTCATAATTAAAAGAAAGACGGATTCCAAAAAGTGCCCTATGTTGCTATCGTTGTAATAACCTAGCATAAGCTAATTTAGATATATCTAGCTTTTTTGAACGTACCAGAATTGTTTACGCAAGTAACAACGAATACAAATCATACATCGTCATAGTCAAACTCAATAGCAAGGCTGAGCTCATTTCATGCTCAATGTTGCTATATTTAGTGCAGTTATAATATCACTTGCATAATTTCATGGAATTGTGTTATGACATTTTCATAGCGAAATCATCATTACCCAGATGAAATTCATTCGTGTTCTACAAATAGTCCTTTCATTTCTGAACATTTGAATAAGAGTATGTTGCAAACGAATACAAGAATTTGACAGAAAATCTATCGCATTCCTTAAAAGTCTTTGTATAAAAAGGCGACGAACCATGTTCTATGACATTTGATTTAGATGAAAGCATTGCAAATAAATACGTTCTAAAGCAGAAAGCCAGGGAGTTACCCTGAACACTTATGTTAATCAAATCATAAAGAGGTTTTTAGAATGGGATAGGTTTGAACCTAAAGCTGGAATTATTCCAATATCTAAACCAGTACTTACAGAGCTTTTCGATAATAGAACCAAAGAGGAGGTGATTGATATAGCAAGACGCGTGGGTAAGAAAGCAATACAAAACACAGCAGTATTTATGGAAGGGGAAGAAAAGGTGCTGGACTTGAACTCATTTTTGTCATGGCTTGAAGCTGAGATGGACACCTATTCTATTGAGATTCGCTATACTATCAAAGATAATGGTAATCATCATGCGTACATTCTAAGGCATGACGCGGGAAAGAACTATTCGCTATACTACAAGACGGTGCTAGATTTAATCTTTCAAGAGGCTTTACAAAAACGCATCTATATTATAACATCAAATAATACAACAGTGGCATTTGAATTTCATAAATAAGGTTTAGATCGAATTGATTGTGAAGAACTTTTGGCAAAAATGTTTCGATCTCATTGACAAATAATCAAGTTCTGACATCATCGAATTGGAGGGACGCTTCATAAACAAAATGACGATGGATTTATTAAGAAAGATTTTCTAATATAATATTAAATGCAAAGAGTGAGGTGAATAGTTTTTACTATATCTAAGGGATCCCAAGAGGAAGATAGGCAAGTGGGCAAGAATGAGACGCTAACCTTCCGCATAGATCAAGATAATGTTAAAAGGTTACGTACAGAAGCAGAGAGTCAGGGAATCAGCCTCAATTCCCTTATCAATCGGATCCTAAAAGGTTTCTTGGAATGGCATATCTTTGAACCCAAAGTTGGAATGATCCCCCTTTCCAAACCAGTAGTAGCAGAGCTTTTTACTAAACTGAGCAAAGAACAGATAATTGACATAGCAACACGTGTTGGTAGGAATGAAATGCAAAATGCCGCGATGTTTATGAATGGTGGCAAAATGGATTTGGGTTCATTTTTGTCTTGGTTTGAAAATAGGATGAAAAATTCATCCATTCAGGTAAGCCATACATTCGATAATAGCAATAGAACTCACATGTACATCCTAAAACATGATATCTGTGAAAATTGGTCTTTGTACTTTAAGGAAATATTATTGTATATTTTCAATGAGATTTATGGAAAGAGAGTAGATATTAATACATCCTATAAAATGTTGACGTTTACATATAAACAAGAAGATTAGAACTCACGTAGAAGACAAGTAATCGACAGCAAATATCACAATGGTGAATAACCAAAAGATTTAAGGATGTGTTTAGAATAAACAACAGAAGCTAAATTAGTCACTCCCGTATTTCCTCTTTGCCTCTTCTTTAGTTATTCTAAACAACAAGTTGTGTCCATCAAAACTTTCTACCAAATTCTTTGGAAGATGGTATGTAACCTTGTCTAGAACTCCTGCTTGAGTAACTATATAACCTTCCTCGACACTTTGCACTTCACCGAGGTCATTATCATTGATTCTTCTTGCTTCTTTCCTAATCAGATCATTCCAATTTATATTACTAACATTTTCCATACATGACCTTCCATATGTTGGTATAAATAAGGGTAGCATTAGAGTGCAATTAT
Source organism: Nitrososphaeraceae archaeon (assembly GCA_036522495.1). Classification (GTDB taxonomy): domain Archaea; phylum Thermoproteota; class Nitrososphaeria; order Nitrososphaerales; family Nitrososphaeraceae; genus Nitrososphaera_A. The sequence continues at coordinate 5,726 of DATDFS010000028.1, forward strand.
TTACAAACATATGTGTGAATAATCACTTATGTAGAAGATGACCTAGTTGAGAGTCAAAATTTTTAGATCATCTCTGCTTTCATTTACTGGCCGGTATGAGGTAAATAGTAGAATAACGATAGGAATCATCCTCTCTTTTCTCACTACAATTAATCCCGTTGTTATGTTTGATTGTTATGTAAATGCAAGGATGGCATTTGCGCTACTAAAAGGCTGATACATAGAAGATCAAGAGGATTCTAGAAACGGAAGCAACAAAGAACTTGATGTTGGATATTGT
>DATDFS010000029.1:0-2803 GCA_036522495.1 Nitrososphaeraceae archaeon
GGATGTCCAGGTGTTTCTAACCATTCATATACATTTACTGGACATGCTTCAATACATGCACCATCTGCTACACATATATCAAAATCTACGGTTACCTCTGTACCCCATATACCTAACTGCCCTGGTGGATCAATAGGACCCCATACCTTTATCCCTTGAAAAGCACCGGTCACCTGTCTTTTTGATTTAAAATTTGGATCAATAGGTCCATCAACTTTGGAGTAATCAGTACCACTTCCGGTTAGGGAAATGGTCGTATTGCCACTACTACCACTACCACCGGCCGCAGCTGCAGCAGCAGGAGTTGAGGGAATAGCAGCAGGCGCTGGAGGGGCAGCAGTAGGTTTTGTTGCTGCAGAAGGACCAGCAGGTGGAGGTGGAAGGGTAGCACTTCTCGCCTTCGGATTCTTTGCCAAGGGAGTCAATTCTTCCAACTTCTTTATTGCTGATTCAAGTGAAAGCTTTTCAGCTTTTTGATAATGAGCAATCAATTTGTCACCAATCTTTGTATTTCTGATAACAGTGTCAATAACCATTTTGCAATTCTGATCGGCTTTTTGTCTATAATTTCCTACCCAGTAGGGATCACCGAAGAATTCAAGAGGCTTTATCTGATAGATTATATCAACAACCTCACCAGTTACAACTTCTACTGTAACATATAGCTCAGCAGACAGATCCTTCTGTGTTGTCGGATCTATACCACTCTCGTTCCATTTATAAGTTAGATAAATTCTATCCGCGTATGCATCAATTTTGAATCCAGAATTTTTCAAATCATTGCTAATGCTTGAAATATCGGAGCGTTCAGTGATTTCGGTTGGAATTCTGAAGACGCCTAATCTACTAGCATGTAATGGATAAATACCTCTTTTTGCGACCCCGGATAACATAACCCATACTCGATCTTTAAGAAGGGCAGACATGGACTATTGTAAAAGAAGCAAAACCTAGGCCTAAAAGCTTTTCGATTATTATCCAGAACCAAATTTGATAATATAAGGAGGCGGTGCTAAGTTAAGTTGACAGCGCCATTATCCATTCATGCAACAACACAGATTACTCATCATCCGGGCAAGTCAATTCTCTAATTGCCTTGTATTTGGCTTCCATCTCTTCAGCGATTTCTATAACATGTTTTAATGAATATTTTTTTTTAGGAAAATACCACCTGATTCCGACTCTACGTCCTATACCATCTATATCATGAATCATTCCCTTTTCTGATTCGACACCATACTTGTCATCAAAGCTACGCTCTTTTACTTCCAAACCTCTCTTCGTTTTATCTTCCAATATTAGATCGGATTCGTTCCCTTCGAAAATAAAATAAAATTGTCCCTTTTTTACAAACGGCCTTCCTTGCTGCATTAAAATATCTTTGTAACCACGTTATTGTGTATTAAACTTATCTTACGCTCTGATGAATTAAGGTACTGGCAATAGTAGGCCGCTCTTTATTTATTACATATCAAACCTGATTCAAACACCTTATAATACAACACATATTATTATTTTTCTATCGGATTACCTATCATATTGCCCCATTCAGTCCATGAACCGTCATAATTGCGTACTGAAGGATACCCAAGAAGGTATTTCAAAACAAACCAGCTGTGCGAAGATCTTTCGCCTATTCTACAGTAACAAATTACTTCCTTATCTGCAGTCACACCCTTAGTTTCATATAGTGCCTTAAGTTCTTCCACACTTTTGAAGGTTCCATCTGAATCTCTTATTGCTTGAGCCCAAGGAATGTTATTCGCTCCAGGAATATGGCCACCTCTTTGCGCATGTTCCATCGGGTATTCTGGCGGGGCAGTAATTTCTCCTGAGAATTCTTTTGGAGAACGAACATCCACTAACACAGTTTCATTTAGCCTTTCTATTGCTCGCCTCACATCTGGCAAGTATGCACGTATACCCTCATCAGGAGGTATTGCGCTGTATTTTGAAGAGGATTGTGACTGTGGAGTAGGCTCATCTTTTGTATATTCCCTTTTCTCTAACTCCCACTTTTTTCTACCACCATTCATTATTTTGGTTTTCTTATGACCGTAGTAATGAAACACCCATAATGCAAAGGCAGCAAACCAGTTGTTGAAATCACCGTATAATATAAGCTCTGTCTCCGGTGTAGCTCCTATTTTGGTCATAAGAGCCTCAAACTGCTGCTTGTTAATTATATCACGCCGATTCAGGTCGTTAATATCTTTTCTCCACCAGACCAAATATGCACCCATTATATGGCCTTGCTTGTAAGCATTTTCTGGGTCATAATCAACTTCTAGGAGTCTGAGGTTTGGATTTTTTATATTGTTCGCAACCCAGTCAGTTTCGCACAATACTTCCGGGTAAGAATAGGTTCTACCAGACATAATGGTAGTATCTCAATATATACTACTTAAAAATATATGTCAAAGAAATGGGCCGAGCAATCTTGGCAGGTGAGCAATGTTTTTAGTTTTGCGGTGCTGTGTTGCATGCCTGTGTGAGCAACAGAGCAGTTTTGCGGAATTAACCAAAGCTGATATCACTAAATATATTAGAGCAAACCCCTGTTTAAAACACTTAAATTATCATCTTTTGGGCATAACTTTGTGGGCCGGTAGTTAAGTCCGGTAGAATACCTGCCTTGCATGCAGCATTGATGTGGCAGAGGAAACGTAGGTGGTCGTGGGTTCAAATCCCACCCGGTCCATTGAATCCCAAGTTCAAATCCCTGAATCGTACAACCGCCAAAAGAACCCTTCTATCGTATCAAGCAAAACTGAAATAGCCTATATGTAAATACCGACTCAGA
>DATDFS010000030.1:0-4914 GCA_036522495.1 Nitrososphaeraceae archaeon
AGTTTCTTTACTGTGGTTTTATAATGAATAGTTTCGAATTATTGCCATCGTAACCTAAGAGATATGCCTGGTTTGTTGAAGGGTTGATTACGATATTATTAACTATAAAATCAGTTTCAAATTTATTTATGATGTTGTTAGTCGTGTTTACTGATATAGCCATGCTTTTTGTGCCGTTTGAATTCTTAGATAATATATTGGTTAAATTTTGGTCAACTATATAGAGTGATTTGTCATTTGGATTAAACAAGATATTTTTTACTGATTCTCCTTGTATACTTGAAATGTTCTTCTTACTTTTGAGATCTATCGCATTAACTTTTCCATCAGAGCCTGCCTCGTACAATACATTCTTTTCTTTGTCGAGAGTCATCGCAATTGGACTTGGTGCTGTTATATTGTCAGTTATGATGTTATTTGATTCATCTATTATCGAAATGAGATTGTCATATTTTGCTCCGGCATATAATAAATGAGATTCTGGATCTAGTTGTATATCCTTTATTCCGTATTGCCACTTATCGATAAGCACTGATTGTAATGATTTTCCATCTACTACATATAAGCCCGGTTTTCCTCCCTCAGGATATAATGATCCAAGGTATATCGTATTGGTAACAGGGTTAAAAGATATGCCTGCCAATGATCCTTCTTTACCTTCTTCAGTTTCACCATACAATTGAATCCTCTTGAATTTATTATCGGTTGAGTTGATGACATATAGAGTGTCGTATGCAACGTCGGTACCATTCTCCTTTACTATATGCTGACCTGCGGCGTAAATGACACCTTTATCAGAATCTATTGCAATATTTGTCAGAAAATCACTCTTCTGTGATCCAATCTTAATGGTGTCAGAGAGCTTGTTTTGAGCAGTGTCAATAACATAGATTAAATTCTTTTCTCCTGAGCTTGTCGCAAATATTCCATAAATTTTATTTGTTTTTTCATCTATTGCCATTGAGACTGGTTTATCTTTTCCAAGGACCAGTGAAGATACCGAAAAAGTACCCGGAGATTGCGAATAAACTGAATTTAATATAGAAACCGTCAACAACGTTATGCCGACAGAAATAATGGTAAAAAGAGCTCTACGAGAACTCCTAAACTCATACATGTTAATGATTATTAAATTTACTTATTAAAGATATAGAAACTTAATGATGGAAAAATGTTTATTTCAAATTTTCTCTATTGAGTTTCCAGATATTCTAGATACTAAATAGACCCTCAAGTGGATCTCAAGTGGATAGATTGCATGTAGCAATCAATTAAATTGTACAATTTTCCCGACTATCCTGAGGAAGAAGCGGGAGGAGTATATCCAATATAGAATCAATAAGTAACATAATAGTGGATAGGGGATTGTTGGTTTGGAAGTATCTTCTGGTTTCGGATATTGTAAGATTTATTAGATAATTTATCCTTATCATAATTAATGAATCAAAAGACTATTGTAGCTTCTTTCCTCATTTGTTTCTCATTTACAGTACTTGTTGGCGTAGTTGGCGTTGTTGTAGCAACCCCAAAGGAATTAGGGTTTGGTTTTATACAAACTTCATACGCTTTGAATGGTACTAATGCTGCGACGAATGGTACTAATGCTACCCTTTCTAAAAATACACAAATTACTTCTGCCGATACAAAAGAAGCTACCGATGGAAAAAGCCTGGATATCGACTTACAAGTTCAACCTTTCCCAGTTACACAAAGTGGGAATTCACAATTTAAGATTACCTTTTTACAACCATCTTCTCAAACAGTACAGGTTCACGTAGACTATGATCTTTCAATCTCGAAAATGAATAGTGAAGTTTTCAGGGCATCGTCTTCGACTGGACAACCGTTACTCCACACAGCAGAGGGAATCGTCACTATTCCGTATACATTTAGTCAAGGAGGCGAATATTCAGTTCAAGTAAGTGTCATGGGGATCAATTTTATTCCTATAAAAACAGAACAGGCCTCATTTGATCTGAAAGTAAGCTAAGTCAAACTAATCCAAAGGATAGATTTACGAAACTTAATTAATCTATCTTCAAGCTATTGGTTTTCTGTTTCGTTTGTACTCTCATTATCTGTAGATGTATCGATTTCCAAAGTCGTAGAATCTGGCTTTTCATTAAGTAATTTAAAATCACTATTGTTGATAAACGCGTATGCAACGAAAAGCAATAACACTGCACAAAATATCGCACTCACCAACAAAAGCATATTCATTGTTGTATTGGAATATTTTCTCGAGTAATTTAAAGTAGTATTAAGATTTAAACATTAAGTCAGGCCATAAAATTAATTAAATATTCTACAAAAAATATTGAGACATGGCAATGTATAACAATTTTAACAAAAATAGTAAACATTAACTGAGCTCAAGGAATATGAGCCTACAATTTCATCACAATATCCATAAAACAAATTGAATTTATCAAGACATTTAGAAAGATTTGTAGGTAGATTTGACTGGACGACCCTAGACCTTGTATATCTGAGAAAATGGACAGTCATAGGAATTATCATAGGAACTCTATCAGGATTTCTGGTGATAATCGGCTTTGAGGCAGTTAGAATTTTTTCATCTTTTTTTCTAAGTGATATAGTGAGATATATCCAGCCATATCCAGAAGATGTGGCAAGCCTGTCTTCTGATTATTCTCTGTATGTATTAAAACCATGGCTCATCCCAGCAACCTTAGGTTTAATTGGTTTGCTGATAGGAATACTTTCTACAAAACTCTCAACAGCTATAGGCAAAAATGGAATAGATGAGATCAGTGATGAATTTCATAATAAGAAAAATCAATTTAGTCTAAAAATTTCGTCGTTAAAATTATTTTCCAGTATACTGGCTATAGGAAGCGGAACAAGCGGCGGGGTTGAAGATTCTCTAGCAAATACTGGATCTACACTAGCATCTATAATAGGCAAGTTATTCAAACTAAATCAAGAGGAAATCCGTATAGCCATTGCAGCTGGAATGGGCTCTGCAATAGGAGGCATCTTAAGGTTACCATTTGGCGGAGCAGTATTCAGTTTGGAATTACTCTATCGAAGAGATTTTATCATCAAGTCTCTTTATCCTGCGTTTTTGGCGTCAATAACGAGTTATATTATTTCAGGTATTGTTTTGGATTGGCCGTCTTTCTTGTATATCCCTCATGAATTTATTACAAAAACAAGTTTTCTTTCAATAGGAGTATATGGTCTAATTGCTGCTATGATAGGATTAATAGGAATAGGATATGTAAGAACCGTTCAGACTTTTCAAAAACATTTCGAGGACATGAAAATTCCACTGTACTTAAAGCCCGCTCTAGGTGGGGCAATTATTGGTATATTCGCAATTGGATTTCCAGAAATATTAGGTACTGGTTACGGTTGGTTACAAGTTGCAGCACTTGGTAATCACCAGATTTTTCCCCTGTGGATAATGTTCCCTGTAATTATTATGAAAATCTTTGCCACATCAGTTTCTAATGGATCGCGAAATAGTACCGGTCTGCTTGGTCCCTCTCTGGTTATAGGTGGACTTGTTGGTTCGGCCCTAATTACGCTGTTTCATTCTTTTGGAATCTTCATGTTCATAGACACTACATCCGCTACTTTGATATCAATACTTGCCTTCTTTACTGCTAGTACTAGGACTCCAATTTCTGCAATTGTTATCGGGATTGAAATCGTTGGAAGTTATACTTTACTCATTCCTACCGTAATATCAGTTATAATTTCAAATATAATTTCAGGCAAGAATAATTATATATACAAAAATTATGTTACTAATATAAGAACGCAAATCTTAAAGGATAAGAAACATGATTCTAAGCTAAAAAATTACCTCATAAGAGATGTTATGAGTTCTGATTTCTATAACATAAATCGGAATACGACTATTAATGATGCTGTTCATATAATGAAAGAGTTGAATGTAAAAACATTAGTTGTTACCAATAACTCAGACAAATTTGAAGGCATGATATATTTTGAGCATTTGTCAAATGTACCAATGAAAGAGGGGACAATTGAATCTGTTATGATATACGATCCGCCTATGTTACGTCCCTTAGATTCAATTCTGGATTATTTTGAACTGGTAAGTAAGACCGCCCTGTCTGAAATACCAGTAATTTCTCCAGACGATAGTAAGTTGGTGTTGTCAATTCTAACTATGAGAGATATTAACAAACTATTGAATAACATTGATGACCCATTATTGCCTGATTTGCAAAAGAGTTATAGCAAATTACAAAATATAGATAGCAAGCTTTTTCAAAATGTCTCGGCTAATCAAAACTTTGACAATAACAGTACACCAATTAACAAACTTAAAGATTATTTGGCCCGATAGTGGTTTCAAAAATTTAGTGAAGTTATCAGGATTTAGTTTATTCTTTAATAACTATCACAGTAATTAATCTAGAAAAGATGAATCAGAGGAGAAGTAATTCTTTGAATATTAAATTAAAATAAAAGAGAAAAGGGAGGGATTTAGTTTACAGTTACATGACCCTTCATATACGGATGAAGAGTACAAAAGTAATCAAATGTCCCTGGAGTACTAAATACATGTTCAAAAGTCTTTCCTCCTGCCAAGTAACTTGAATCAAAGTCCTTGCCTGGTTCACCACCCTCAGCACTTCCTGAAGTTACGGTATGTAGTGTAGAGTCCGTATTCTTCCAAGTTACTGTTGTACCAGCTTTCACCGTCAAGGCTGGAGGTTCAAAGAATTTTGCGTTACTAGGAGAAGATGATCCTGGAGAAATATCTATTTCACTACCTGCTGTTCCAGTCATGTTTCCAGTCATATTGCCGGTCATGTTTCCAGCCATCATTGTTCCGTTACCAGTTGCATTACCGCTACTGGCACTTGTATTGAGCATTGTGGCGTTCTGAGTTACTTCTGTTTGGCTTTCTTT
>DATDFS010000031.1:0-2312 GCA_036522495.1 Nitrososphaeraceae archaeon
CAATGGGTAAAGGCCTGTTGTGTCCATAGAAATGATGAGTTGCCTCCTGTCTGATAATGGGTAATTCCTCTGCTTCGAGAGAACAGAGGTAGTCTAATCGTATGGAGGTAAGGGCAAACCAAAAGGCTGCTTTCGAACCTATTAAAAGTGGTCTTAAAAGGAAAGCCACATGTCTTTGAGAGTTGGTCGGTTTCTATTATTATAATCATCATTTTTAATTAGGTTCGGAGATTTCCTCCAACTATTTCTGTGTTTACAAAATCCTGAAAAGCAGGATTGAACCATCTATCTTGCTCTACTCGTTTCCATGTTTCTTTTATGGTTCTTTTTCGAAAACAATTTCTCCCATTGTAACCACCCAGCCCATACATTATCATCAAGCACCTTCCTCTGGCGCATTGCATGTACATGAGAACATATCCATAGATATAAAATGAGAATGCTAACTCTCGTGATGGAACTTGATTATCTATCACTTTTCCTATGGATGGATCCTCCATTATAAGCTCTGCCATCTTATGAAACTTTTCATCCAAATCATCTAGAACTCGAGCTTCCTGGCCAATTGACAGACTTTGTATTTGTCTTTTTGAGAAATACAATGTCAATATCATAGTTCCTACTATTCCAATTGTTTGTGCCATGCTAAGCATGTCTGGAAATCCTATTATGCCTTCAACCATATGTTTTGGAAACTGTAATTTTGTTATAAAGTTTGGAATCTAGCCTTATGAGCAAATTCGTTGTAGAATCCTTAACCAACAACAACTAATAAGTAACAGAAGAAACCTATAGCTAAACTAGTAGATTTATTTCTTATTTTTGTCCTTTTCGTTGTGGTCGTCGTTGTTCCTGTCCTTGGCCTGCTGCAACACATGCATTTGCTCTGTATTTTGATACACCTGGATTGCCGCAGATGCGTCCGAGTCTGGAATGTAAACGATAAAAATAGAAAAGTATGGTATAATTCCTCTTTACATTTTCAATAATCAAATACAATAATCAAACTAGTTGTCAATCGACCTAAAGGAAGACACAGTTCATTGAAACCATATTCTGCATATGGACTAATAATATACTGGTTTTGATGAAGAATATGTTGGCCATGAGGATCAATGAAATCGGCAGGAAGTCTGCTCGTAATCAAGAAAAAGAAAACCACAGCAAGTACCACAACGATGGCAACTATTAGAATAGTCAATTTGACATTCAACATTTAACAGAATACGTAGAAATTACAATTACAAAAGTATGTCTGTTAATTGAATACCAGATCAATATGCCTTGTGCGTGACAAAGCACGATCTGTTACCCCTCCACTATTATATGAAAGTTATGTTGTGATCTTGCTTTCCAGTAATTCTATGTATATTTGCTGTGCTGATATAATTCTACCCAATAGCAACATACCCTCTTCCCTCTTTGCCTCGCTCAGTTTGTCATAAACTATATTCTGAATAAAGCTGCTATTTTTCTTTGGAGTCTTGTTCAAATTATCATCATCATTTTTCTGTACAGATTCCAGAAGATCATTAGCCTGATTTAGCAAAAAATCTATTTGGTGTTTTGTGTCATCTAATTCTTTATCTGGTAAATCATTACTACCCATGTATTATTTTATGCTCTAGCACATATATGATATTTGTCATAAATCGGGACAATGAAGATATTCCGAGTACGTCACTTCAATTGTTTGCTCTCCTGTTAGGGTGATAAAGCTTCCCGTTCTACCAAATCCCGTAGACGTTAGGATAGATATCGCCAGTTTCATAGGAAGATAATCATTTCTTAATAAGACTAGCAAAAGCGTCCATCTATGAACTTCTATATTAGAACAGAATTAATACTTGTATGAATTTTGTGCTAGAGTTCCCGATTAAAGATGATGCAACATCTTTCCTTAAGACGATGGTTCTTGATAACTTTGATTATGATCACCCACCCAATAATGGTATTTGCGTTCAGATGACCCAGAAATACTTGACTAGTATAGGAGATTTTTTGGGTTTTGATTTGAGGTCGAAGAGGAAGAGCATTTGAGGATATTTTCCGCTGCTTCCGCCGTGTCTCATTCAATTACCATATTTAGAACCTTCAAGGAACCTGTGCAGCACAAACGGCAGAAGTGCTTCTTATTTTATTCCCGCGGAAGCCAGCTGAGTGGTATTTAGGATGTGAGTTCGGCTAGGCGTTTACATGCAACCTCTAGAATCATTGGATTGTTATAGATAGGCGAACCTGGCTGTTGCTTACGACCACCTTCTCTGAGCGACCCTGAATCCACAGGTGCAAAACCTATATCCTCAATTAGT
>DATDFS010000032.1:0-14556 GCA_036522495.1 Nitrososphaeraceae archaeon
TGGTGCAACTGACAATATAGATCTTGATGTCAATTCTAATGGCACTATATACGTAACAGATCGTGCAGATGATAGTGTTCATGTTATCTCTACTGTTCCAAGGAGTTGACCAAGGTCAGTATCACACATTTAAGCCACCAAGGAATTAATAACAAGAATTACAAGAACTACCATCAAAACTAATTCTTCTAAGCAGCTGCTGTGTCCTCTACCGTAGCGGCACTGGTAGAGTATAAATGATAACGCTTCACCACTATTAAAGCAGGTTAAAAAAACCTTTCCATGAATCAATTTCTTTCGTTAGAATATCTTCCGGTGGAAATAGACTCATGTGTATAGAGAGCCGAGCTCCTATCGTTTCCTGTTATTATTGATCAAGTTTTCTATTCAGCTGCAGTCCCATCACGAGGACACCAACATACAAATAGCTGACAACACTCATTACAAATATTCAGATCAAGCATACAGCGGAAGTAGAGGATTTGAACCTTTGGAAAATAGTTGCTCTTCGAATTCAAGAAACTGGATCGGTCTCTCCTATACATCAAACCAAAAAGATAGAAGGAACACTTTCATTGAATTGCTATCTTCAATATGAGTATATAAGAAAGATTCCCCCTCTTTAGTATCACGAATTTATCACGGATATAGTGAGGTAGAAGTAAATATCTACACCCAAAATTGGCCTCCACACCCTTGACCAGCCTTTAGTCAAATCAGCCATCGAAGTGATGAAGGGCAGGAATAAAAAGCAATCCTATGCATTGTTTTCTGATAATCCTGAGTTTACAGATGATGGGAATCCTCATGACTTCATCGAATGGTCAGAAAAGGAGCGTTTTGGTTCTTCGGTAGCTGATCTAGCCTCAATTGACAAAGTTGAGGATGATGGGCTGACGATTTATGGGCAGTTTCATTCGGATCAAGGGGGAGATTTTAAGACCCTTTTCTGTAAGTGTTATTACATCATCCTCTTTCGCAAACCTTCTATCGTGAAGTAAATGGAATGCTACTGTTTCTTTGTCAACAAGAAAAATATGATTCTTCTTGCGATGCAAATGATATTGATGAGAGCGATTATAGTCGAAGAAAAGTTATGCAAAATTATTTTTATGGACAACAATATTCTGGATTAGCATACCGGCGAGTGCAAACGATACTAGCTGAATACTTAACACATTGAAATTTAGAGTTCATCAGACGCCTGGGGCAGAATTAAAAATTTACAAGCAAGCAATCAAGCAAGAATGATGCTAGCCGAGAGGATAGGATGGTGAACGAAAATTTGGAAAGTGCAATGGAGACCGACAACAAACTAAGTGAGGAAGCAAGGACTAAACTACCTGAACTACAAGTCAAACTTCAGGAGCACTTCAACAACATAGAAAGGAATGGCGAGTATATCAAATTCAAACAAGGTTATGACAGCGAACTATTGAGATTTGAACCAGAACGCACAAAGCCGGAAAATGTATTATACAATGGAAATCAAGTCCCTGGATTACAATATAAGCGCTATGCTAGTCAGATAATAGAAAGAAAATCGCAAAACTGGACAAAAGTCAGAGAGTGGACTGCATCTCCGAGATCGGCAAATCCAGTCATCTCACTCTCACTCAAAGGCTTCCTTACTAAAATGAACGGCTTTGAATTATATGAGCAATTGAAAAATATAGATGATAAAGTAAAAGTATGTTTTATCACCGCATATGAGATATATTATCGCGCTCTAAGGGATTTGTTTCCTACGATACAAGTTGATTGTTTTATTGCAAAACCAATTGGAAAGAGTGAATTGCTAAGTAGGATAAAAGCAGACAAACTACCAATAGATTAGAGCATGTCCAGACTGACAGATTAGGATTCATCGTTAGCTTGTCTTGCGTTTGTTTTTATATAGATGATGAATCATAATATTCCTGCTAATAGGCGTATAATAATTCCATTAATAATCCTGCAGATAATGATACTGAGATATTATAAGGCAAGTTAGAGCTATGGAGTTTTTATATTCACGATATGATGTGAATGTTAGCTGGCTTGTCGTCCGTTAGCACAATTAGGTAAGAGTTATATTGAGTGCTCAGTTTCTTGCAGGCAATTTTGATTCACCCCTTAACAAACAGCATATTCATTTTTTGTTGATTTATACATAATAATTGTATTTTCAACAATCGGACGATCCCAAACTACAGTCAAAGTTTACTGTGATCTATTTATTCGGCTCCAACGGATGACGAAAAATCTCCGAAGAGTCTTAGTCAAGAATTTAAGGCTTCTACACATATTTTCATTAACGTTGATGTCAAACCTACTGAATTACAGATTGAACATTTACCACAACTGAAGGGCCTTGCACACCATCTTCTTTCGCATTCATACGATATTCCGCAGCTGATACACTGATGATAGCATTGCTGTATGCTGGTTGTCGTTGCTGTTACAACTGTATTCATTGTCTACACCAGATGGTGCAATTTATTTTTCTAAACGCCAACCTTTTTAGATAGGATAATCATTATAATTAAAGCCGAATTTCAAATAAAAAATGTTACATTCGTAGATTATCTATATTTTAATTTATAATTCCTTTATATTATAAATATTAATGTCTATTGATGGATTTTCCTGCTGATTGACTGTCCGGGAAAGTATGGCATTATGATCTTGGATAGAATACGACCAAATATACATTCTAGTATAAAGTCCGTCAAATGGGGCCCAGATGGCTTTCGCGCTTACATTTTGGGTAAGGATTGTAATAGGTCAATATATAGTTTAATGCCTAGGTTACTAGTTGGGATCCAATAGAAATTCGACTACGAGATAATAGATGGGATACGTTATAATTCGTTGTCATAATCCACTCAAAAAGAGGGCATTTAGAATTTTACAAGGAAATCCCTGAAATTCATAGGATTAATTGGCTACTAGAATAGTATATCACGGTATACAACATATTTATTTTTGACTTATATTTTTATATGAGTTATATATGTCTAAAAATCAAAAAGTGGCAGTTGTAACAGGAAGTTCAACTGGTATTGGATATGAGACATCCTTGGCACTTGCCAACAACGGTTATTTTACTTATGCTACAGTGAGAGACATACAAAAATCTAAAGAAATAGAAAGAATTGCTCATGTAAAAAATATTCCGTTAAAAATCATTGAAATGAATGTTGATAATGATAATTCGGTAAAAGATACGATCGAAAAGATAACTAGCGAATATGGTCGAATTGACATATTAGTCAACAATGCTGGATATGGTCTTTTTGGCGCTTTGGAAGACCTTGAAATGAATGAAATAAAAAAACAATTTGAAACAAATGTTTTTGGTATAATGAGAGTAATTAAAAATGTTCTTCCGGCAATGAGACTTCAAAGAACTGGGATAATAGTCAATATTAGTTCGATATCTGGATTGGCTGGAATTCCCTCTCAATCTGCTTATGCAGGAACAAAGTTCGCAGTTGAAGGATTAAGTGAATCACTATCATATGAATTGGAACCTTTTGGAATAAAAATAGTACTGGTTGAGCCTGGTGTAATAAATACTGAATTTGTACAAGATTTGGTTGTACCTACCGATAGGTACGGAATTGATAAAAATAGAAACCAAATAAATATATCCAATTTTAAGACAGGGAATACTTCATTTTCTTTCTACCATGATACAATAAAGAAATTTTTGTCATTTTACTACAATGCAATGAGGAATGCACCTCATCCTCGTATTGTTGCTGATGAAATAATACAAGCAATAGAAAAAGTTTCAAATGAAACAAATGCCATGCCTATTATAAGAATTGCAGTTGGAAATGATTCAAAAAAATATTCTAAACTAAAAAAAGAATTACAGGACAATGAATTTCATAAAGTGATAAGAGGAGATTTATTGCGTTAGGTTATAAGGAAGATTTGATGCTAATTAATTGAGCACAATCGTATTACTGTCGTCTCTCTTCCCAACTGTCGTCTATAACTCAGAAAAAACCTATCCAAACCAGGTGTTATTATCGATGCATTCTTTCCTTTGACCAAGTCACGTTATGGCCGAGAAAAGCATTGAGCCATTCGTTATAAGTAGGAGAAAGGTGTCCTTTACATCAACAAAGCAATTATGGTGGATAATCTATCAACATATGGTTCTGACATCGGTTTTCCAAATTCGCTACTGACATGTCTTCTGAGTTATTGTTAATGTATATTTCTGATATGTCAACATAGGAAGATGGAACGTCAGTGTTTTTCACAGGAACAAAGTCATGCCCATGTATCAACTTTTCATCTTGTAAGACATCATCAGCCCTATCTTTGAAAAATTCAGTATAGTTCAGATCGAATAGTGTTCCACTATCTGTCAACACAAGACCAACCATCATATATCGAGCCCAAGCTAGCGAATGCCATGATCTCCATCATAACAGCAAGAGTACCAGGACTAAAATTGGGACGGTGACGCGTTAACAAACAGCTAAAGAGGATCTGTTTTGCAATAGCGGCATTTATACTGATTGTAGGTTTGCTAAAGTATCTTTTTCTAGTGGTCATTACACAGATATTAGTTATTGACGATAACAGATTAACTATGCTCAGAAGTCCGTTGAATGAATCATAACTTCTTCTAACTAATTAGCTAAAACCTAAGTCGACCGAGAGTGGAAGTTAGAAAAATGTGGCAGCAATTATGGGGTTTAAAAGTTTGATAGACAAGATATCGTGGAGAAATGCAAATAGACTACTAGAACAAATAGAATATTCTATGAACGAAATGCAATTAGTTCTCCTGGGATTGATGGTATTGGGAGCATCTGTGATATTCTTTTATCTTACAGACATCGTACCTGCAAAGGTAGAGAATACGGAAATGAGTATTATTATATCATTGGGTATTGGGTTGTTGGTATTGGTGATAGATAAAAGGCAAAACCGTTATCTCGATGAGATAATTAAAACACAACACAAAATGACCAATGAAATTCACAAAATGCTTAAAGAAGAATTGACAATTATCAAAGAGATGCACAAAGACGACCTGAATGTTTGATGCGTACTGAAATTGCTGCGCTTTTTAACATCGAGTTTTCTTCGTTAATTTCAATTAGATTCATGGATAAAAGGATGAAGAGGAACAAGACGTGATGATGAATAATAATAGAATAGATGACATTTTCGAGTGCATATCATCAATCTTGCTGACAATATTTCGCATCAGTTCAATCAATGGCAATTATTATTACCACATACACAATAGGAATAGCATTCGATACCGGCTGTGTGGTAAATTAGTTGATAATGTTCAAGTCAAATAGAGGGTATGTAAACCTATGTCAAAGACTAATGATTCTATGTCTGCTGCAGCTGATGCTGAAACAGCCTCATCTTCTAACAGCGAAGAGATAACCAAAGGACTAAATGAAGATCTGGCAAGAGAATACAAAGCGATTATTCAATACGTGGTTTTCAGTTCTACATTGAAAGGCAGAGTGTGGAGATATAGCAGAACAGTTGAAAAAACACGCTTCACAGGAACTGGCACATGCTCTGGAAGTATCAAGACAGATCGATTATCTGGGTGGAGATCCAACTATCAAATGCAAAGAAACTGTATATTCAGAAGATCCAAGGACGATGCTTGAGATTGACTTGAGATCTGAGCAAGAAACTATCAAGAACTATAGAGAGAATCCGCCAGGCTGAAAGCTCAGGTGAATTTGCTCTCTCTGAAACATTAAGAGATATTATAAGACAGGAACAGGATCATGAAATAGATCTAAAAGACGCACTAGGGATACGATAAAAGAAGCGTCTTAGATATCGACCAAGATCTCTAGGAGCAAATGAGTTCAACTAAATTGGTATGATGATATACGACAATAGATGAGAGCAGCGATAATAGATGACAAATTGAACATAAAAGATCTGACTTATGTAACGACAGGCACTGGGAATTATTGGGATGACGTTGGTCCTTGACACATTTTTGTATTTGAACATCAATGAGATCATAAATGCATCAGCTCAAAAAAGTTGAGAAGAAATCTTCGAACCTTCTGCTAATTTGGATCATTCTTTTTTTTATGATATAGACTCAAGGATGGATAAAGGGAAAATTGCGGCATCCATACTCACGTCATAATATGATATTATCGATCATTCGCATTCAGTTACCATCCCCAAATCTCATAGTGCTTATATTAGTCCCATTATAGTACTAATCGTGTGAATTCATGGAATAGGAGATAACTAGATATTCAATAGACTGTGTTGTTATTATTATTGTTGTTTGTAAACAGAAAATTATTTCACCTGTTATTCTAATAAAGTTCCTTTTATTGTATGATACATACTGAGTTTAATCTATGGATAATGAAATTAATCTTATTCACAGCATGGAAAATATCAATTCTTCTTTTTTCTTGATTTAATTTTTGACATTGCATATTGAAGGAGATATTTTTGATCGTTAAGTCCTGCAGATTTCCAATAGTATTTGTTAACAAGATAAGATATAACCCACCAAATAATGCTATTTACTATAATTGTAAATGGAAAGCCATAGTAATAGGTCATAATTGTGCCCGTTATAGTCCCACCTATCAGAAACGGTATTTGACGCTTCACTACTGACTTTAGAGTTTTGTCCACATCAATCATACATTTTTGCTTATGTATGCATTAGGGTACAATGAACTGACATATGACTTCATTTGCATAGTTTTTATCCTTTACTAACGATTAAAAAAGATTAGAGTATTAGTCGCAGAGGGACAGTAATATTGATTATTACAGCTCTTAATATCCAATGGTAACCACCCATAGTGTGTGAATAATAATAGCGATTATTTCAATAATCCTCTGATATGTATGGATTTATGGCAGCAATCGGCTAGAGCATGGATAGAGATGTACAAAGATGCTGCTGTATATTCACAGAAGATACATAACTCCTGGTCAGATGCTTTTTTGCATGCATTAGGAACTAAACAAAATAAAAGTACAGAGAACGCAACTTTACAGAGTTATACTCAGAATGATGTACATATGAACAAAAAGAAAATTAGGGCTCTTATTCTACAAGGAGGAGGAGCACTAGGAGCTTTTCAAGCTGGTGCTTTCAAAGCATTATCTGAAAAGCTTACAAGAGAAGACAAACAAAGTGGAAATAGTGAAAGACCATTATTTGATATTGTCGCTGGTACTTCGATCGGCGCAATAAATGCTGCTGTGTTGGTGAGCCACGTCGTTGAGAATAAAACATGGACGGGTTCAGCAGAAAAGCTTGTAGAGTTTTGGGAATATCTGTCTTGTCCTACTCCGGATATAACAAAAATGTCTGCTGCATGGAGAAAAGAACATGAAAAAAACAATCACGGTGCTGCCTCAGAAGAGGCCGCCAGGAGATATTATTCTGTAAAAGAGTTCTTA
Source organism: Nitrososphaeraceae archaeon (assembly GCA_036522495.1). Classification (GTDB taxonomy): domain Archaea; phylum Thermoproteota; class Nitrososphaeria; order Nitrososphaerales; family Nitrososphaeraceae; genus Nitrososphaera_A. The sequence continues at coordinate 7,435 of DATDFS010000032.1, forward strand.
AAGTCTGGGACAGACAAAGTATATTCTCCAATACTGCCGCCTAAAAATGATGAAAAATTCTTTGATCTCCAAAATAAGAGGGCCCTCTACGACAAGCAGCCTTTGAAGAAAAGTATAGAAAAGTTTGCAAAATTTCCTATAGCAACTAGCTACGAGAAAGGACAACCAAGGTTACTCGTAGTAAGTACTGACGTGGCAGAAGGTAAACCAGTAGCATTTGACAGCTATGAGAAGGGTAAAGATCTAAACGAGAGAGAAATCAGAAAAACAGTTTATGGTGGCCTCAATCAAGAACCGACAGTTATAGAATACAATGATGGTATTAGTATCCAACATATACTGGCAAGTGCATCATTGCCAGAATTTTATGAGTATGAAGAGATAGCAGGACGTAAGTTTTGGGATGGAGGTATATTAAGTAATACACCAATAAGAGAATTAATCCAGGCACACAAAGAATTCTGGGAATACAAGATTGGCTCAACAGAGTTGGAGGATTCAATTGTAGATGTAGCAAGCCTTACAGTCCCTGATCTAGAAATATATTTGGTAAACTTATGGCACTCTGATGATAATTCTGTTCCATCTGATCCCGATGGAATGACAGAAAGGCATATGGATATTAAATCACATGACCAATACTATGTGAATGAATCCATACTTATTACACACTATGTACACTTGATTGAGAAACTTCTTCGACTAGGAAATAACAAGAACTATGAATTAAAAAAAGAAATCAATGAGATTCTGGAGGACCATACGACTAGCAGATCCACAACAGAAAAATCAAACAAATACTTAGATATTATAAAAACACAATTTGAAATAACCAAATTAGAAATCATTGAACGGAGAGATGATATCCATACTACTTCTAGTAAGATTGGTGACTTTACTTCAGAGACAATCAAGAAGCTGATAAAAGAAGGATATGAATCAACGTGGAAAAAATATCCACAACTTGTGATCCAACGGCAACAATAGCGAAGCAGCAAAGCAAGATTCTATCTTAGAGGATAAACAGTAAAGGACAGGAAGTACAGTTTTTTATTTTCTGCGGCCTACTTCATTTAAGTTATTAGCAATAATGGTTGAATCTATTTTAGTCCAATTATTACTTGTCTTGGCTATTATAGTAACGAACCCACTACAAACAAAGCAGGCAGAAGATCTAGGGATAATACTTCGCCTACCAGATAGCAGATATCCAAACATAACCGAGAACGTTCATACTTGATTCTTCATACGTGTCCAAGCATTTCATGCATATGGTTAATCCTGATAGGTATGCGGTTATTTACGATATCAAATAAGGAACCTGTAGATCAAACGTAATAAAAAGTGATAGTGTCTAGCGACTACCTTCCCAAATTACGCTAAATCAGAATCATTCTTTTGATCACTCGCTGGGGTTCTCTGACTCACGCAGATAAATTCTATATCGCCTTTCGTATTCATTTCCATATGTCTTAAGATATGTTTTTGCATTGCGTGGTTCAGTTGCTCTTGCTAATAAAGTCAAAAGCTCTCTGACATCTTTATCATAGGTTAATGGTTCATTTATAATTACTGATAGCATAAGATTAAATGATCGATGCAATCCAAGAATGTGAAAAGAGTGTGAAAGATATAACTTTGCATCTAGATAATCGCCCTCTAAAGCTGCCAGACAAAAATCAAATAAAAGATACTCAACAGGGTATGAGCAACCTATATCGAGCAATTGTTTATGGCGATTTTGTCCTAAGAGATTCTTCCATTGTGCATCTTTTAGGATTTTTTTATTTATGACTCTTAGAATATCTCTAAAGCTTGCTACGTTATCTATATGTTCAAAGTAGAATGGGGAATCTATGGTTGTACCATTAACAAATTTGCCATTGCTGGGAAGACTACCAGCAATAGGAATATATTCTATCAATTTTATAATCTCTTCGAAAGGTATTTTTTCTGCTATAGGAAATTCACTATAGCTGGTTTATTTGAAAGTTTATTTATAAACCTATAGAACCTCTTCTAAGCATATATGTTAAACACTGCTACGCTGTAGAACCTATTCCAATAGAATCAATCATATTGACAAATATTGCTTAAGTAAACAGTGGGGTTTTCCTAGAAGTTAAAAACAAATGCATGTGTCAATTTCGTGGTCAGATTAAACATTATATGACGTCTGAAAAGTCACTAAGATATAATGTAGTATATCTCTACAAGATGATGTTGTAATTCTTGATATTCTAATTTACTTTTTTACCCAGTGATTCAGTAAGCCGTTGTAACGCTGGCGACCCATCATGAGGGTCTAGGCGCACATCTAGGATACACAGCTCTTTAGAATAAAATTTTTCAGCAGCCGAGAGAGAGTCTTCCAATTGGCCTTCTGTTTCTATCAAAAAAGCTTTTCCATGACCTATTATCTCAGGAATACGATAATAATTCCAACGCAATACATCATTGAATGGGCCGTCAAGCATGGGGCGTTCTGTTCCATACCCATTGTTATTTAAGACAATAATGACTGGATTTAAAGCAAACCTAGTAATAGTTGATATTTCCATACCCGTCATCTGAAAAGCGCCATCTCCTACTATTACAATAGGTCTAAGCAATGGTTTAGCTAATTGAGCTCCGATAGCTGCGGGAACAGCAAATCCCATTGAACAATAATAAGCAGGAGATAAAAAATCCGTTTGGCCATGGATAGTTAAATCAAGAGAACCAAATAAAGAATCACCAACATCAGCTATGACGATTGAACTATCAGTTATAGAGAAGTTAAGACGTTCAAACAAACGTTTTACGGTTATCTTTTGGTTTCTTGCAACTGAGAAATGCTTATTGTTGTAGTTATTTGTATTACTCTGTTTTCCAACAATCACAAAATCTTTTATTGCCAAAGGTGCTTCTATCAAACTAGCAAGAAAATCTTGTGAAAGGATGTTGTCAAAGTTATGATGTTTGATTGATAATTTTTCACTGGTGACATAGATACTATTAGATTGTTCTATAGGGGTAGGAGAAATACTAAAGTTAATATCTGTCATCAACGCGCCGAGTAAAATCAAACAGTCGCTGGATTCAACGTATTCTCTAACTGATTCGTGTCCCATGGCACCTTCATAAACTCCAAGGTAGAGAGGATGAACTTCACTTATTACTGATTTACTTAATACAGTCGCCACTACAGGAATATTTGCCCTAATAGCTAACTGCAGTAACTTATCCTGTAATCCAAACCGTTGTATTTCTACTCCTGCAATAATGACAGGCCGTTTTGAAGAATTTATCATTGCAACTGCTTCCGCTATAGCTTCTTGCATGGAATCCATGTCTGTTTCATATTCTTCTTCTTCCTTGGTAGTTTTGGAGTATGTGGAAGAGTCAGCAAATTGCTCCCGACTAATGGGTATTGGCGTCGATGTCATATCTCGTGGTAACTCGATATATACTGGTCTTTTATACCTGATGGCTGACGAGAGTACTCGATCAATATCTTTGGCAGCTGTTCTTGGGTTATCTATCAGAACAGAATCAATAGTCAAATGTTTGAAGATTTTTTGCTGTGTATCAAAATCTCGAACCTTGTGATGAAGAAGTGGATTCTTTTTACGTTCTTTTATTCCTGGTGCACCAGATATCACTACAAGCGGAGATTTTTCAGCAAATGCCTGAGCCGCCGCATTAACAACCTTCAATCCGCCTACACAATATGTGACGCATACAACCCCTAATCCATGAATGCGAGCGTATGCATCTGCAGCAAATCCTGCTCCTTGTTCATCACAGGTATTAATAACCTCTAGTTTATTTGACTGGATTAACTCATGATAGAATCCAAGCACAAAATCTCCAGGGACACCGAAGATGTGACGAACGCCAAGTTCATATAATCGTTGAATAAGATATCCAGCGACATTTTGACTGAGGTCAGACATAGATTAAAGTAGTGAATGTGTAATCTATTAATAAAAAGGTTATTATAGATATTCCAAACAATCACTTTCAGATTTTATATAACTATTCATGATCATCTTGCATTATGTTATTTAATAATCCAAGTCTGTGAAGTTCCTGCACTCAAAATAGAATATTTACTGGCTTTAGATCTATGTATTGGTCCATTATTGTGCGCTTGTTCCATGCAGATGATAACTCGAAATCTTGACGAATCAGTATATGATAGCTATCCTTCCAGTAGCCAATTATATGAGAGAGCCAACGAAAACAGTACTATTGCAGAGGTACATTGGATAGGATGTTATCCATATACTGGAATTGAATGTACAGTTGAATGTTTTTGCCTTATCTACCTTTCAGTATAACGGGCCTAATCTTTTCAAAGTACACGCTCAAAAATATTCTTGCTTGTATGAAGACAGGATAGAGTTTTAGATGCACACATAATGAATTAGTACGGCCATATATGGGACATTCCAAAGAATAAATAAGAAGTCTAGATTCTAGATAATTGCGTTTTGTTATAGTAAATAATATATAAATAAACCAAGGTCATAATTTAGATATCAACGGAGTTCTAATGAAGTCATCTTCAACGAATAACAACAACAAGAAATTCCACTTGATTATCAATGGCGATAAAAGATCTTCTTATCTTTTTGTTATTGCTACGATCCCAGTGTTAGTCGGAATTACTGGGGCATTTTGGGATCTTACGTATCACACACTCAACAAAGTAGATACGTTTTTTCAGCCTGCCCATTTGGTTATTTATAATAGCATATTTGCTGCTCTTCTGATAGGAATTGTAATTGCGTTGAAAACAAGATACCTGTCGTTGGCCATAATATCTGGTATTCAACTAGCAACAGGATTTACAGATCTAATGTGGCATAACGCTTTTGGATTCGACAGTTTTCTAAGTCCACCTCATACCGCGTTAGTGATTACGGCTGTACTTCAGCCATGGTTGTTGTTCCGAAAACTATGTGAATTAGATTCTGAAATTGGCAAGGTCGTTAGCTTGGGGACTCTTTGGCTTTCAATTACCTTCCTATTACTTGAATTTTCACTTGCTTCTAACAGAACAGAGATCACATCTTTTTATATCATTCCTCCACAGATTGTGTCCCTCATAGTGTCTGCTCTAATGATGCCAATCCTGTCAGTTTTAATTGCAGTTACATCTAGAAGCATAGGTATCAAGCATATCTATGTTAGTTGCATTTATTTTGCAGCGATCGCAATCTCCACTCTCATTTCGAACTATTATGTCACTTTTACGATGCCGTTTCTTATAGTTGGCACGATTATTCCTGCAATAATATATGATAAATATGAGAGACTTGGTTCGATACTGTTTGCAGCCGCTTGGATCATTACTTATGCGCCATACTCATTTCGTATTATCGTATATGCAATTAATGGACAAATATTTGGTACTTCCCATACATTTACCTTGTCATATTCTTTAGCAGGCTATTATCCTACACTGGTTCTTATGGGAATAGCTAGTGGTTCGATTTTTTATTATTTATACACAAGATACAACCTTCCAAAAATACTTCTTACTATGACAAATCAGATCACTCCCAGGAACAAGCAAAGATGATTATCAAGACTCACATAATGAATAAGTCGAATGGATTTACCATAGTAGTTATCAAAAATACCAGAAATGATGTTTGTGGAGCGCCTTAAATCCACTGTAATGTTATGAGCACGATCATGGATATGAATGAAGCTGACATTTTAGCTGGACGCGCAAAAACAGTGTCAGCAAAATATTATGATTCTGAAGGTCACGAAGAGATTCCCTACAACCGTCCTGACGACGAAAAAATTGCAGGTTTGGGCGGCTGTAATTCCATAACGAAGAGATAGATAGGATGAAGCTGGTCATTTGTTTATCCGCGAAATGGAAATAAAAAATAAAGAGGTTCTATCTGAATTCAGATAGAGGCCAAAGGTCAGAGACTGGTGGTAGCGGCCCTTCATATAATGGACATCTAAAACATTTGCTCTCTTTGAATTTGACATAAATGGAACCAGCTTTCTAGAACCTTAATCGCATAGTCGAACAAGATGATGAGATGGAATTGTTTAGTCATTTTAATTACTTTTATTATCATTGGGCGCGGCTAGACCATTGTTAGTAGTTCAAACTCCTTTTATGATGGAGTATCCATGACCTTTCAGCAAAAGATAGTAATACAGGAGAACGGTCAAGTTGGATATCAGCAGAGGATGACCCCATATGATGCCAAATTCTTATCTAACAACATGCTACATCTATCTGAACATACATCTTTACCTAGAGTCATTAAATGTAGAACCTCTGAAAACCGTTAAATATTTTGTAATTGTCTGAGTTGGGATATTTGAATGTCCAAAGATAAAGCTACTCTCGTAGCAATGACGATGACCTTTACATTTTTATCTTTAGGCAGCCTTGCATTTACATTATTATTATTATTAAATTATTATCCGGCATACACGCAGCAGAAGGACAATAATGATATCGACAAAGTATCATCTATTACAGATGGTATTGCTAGCAGTGATGTTACAGACAGAGTGCTATCGTATGGTCGCGTGCTAATACACAAGCACTACTGCACGTTCAATATATACCAGCTTAGCTTTCTCTCATCCAAGGTCAGCCATGGTTTCAGTCAATCAAACAACAGACTTTGCGGGCCATATAAAACCTGATTCTCTTAGTCCTGATATTGTTTATTACTATGTTGTGTGTTTCTCCACTTCGTCTTCTAGTGCTGGTTTTAACAATAAGACTAGTACAACAACAACACCAGTAGTAGCTACTGTTAATTCATCAATGACAGGAACCTTTAGGACAGCACCAAACTATCATTTGGCTAGTAGTGGTGATGGTGGCAATAGATCAATTAGCTTTATTGTTGGAGGGGCTCTTGGTGGTCAGAACTATTGCAGACGTTTTGGATGAGTACTAGTAAGTTATCCAATATTTTCTATAATGCGAGCATTATCTCCTGATTTCTTTGTGTTCAATGGGGATCAGATTTATGGAGATAATACATGTTCTGCAAAAGGCCCCTCCAACGTTACTGGATGGACCAACAAAGAAGGAAACTTCCCTAGTGTTACTGATAATAAGGTTAACTGGACAAATCAGACTCA
>DATDFS010000033.1:0-9952 GCA_036522495.1 Nitrososphaeraceae archaeon
AGATTTGGCACCGGCGGCGCCAGTACTCTTGTTAGCACTCGGTTGTTGAGATGTAGAATTTCCAGCAGAAGCTCCTGAAGCTTTAGTTGCATTCGTTCCCGTAGGATTAGCAGTATTCTTTTTTGTTGCGTTCGTTTGTGCAAATACTGACAGTGAATGAAGGCCTGTGGACGCTAAAACTAGCCCAAAAGCAATTGCAAGTATCAGAGTGACAGATATTGTGTCTTTCATCGTACTCTGTATACTGCATAATAATGACTATAACACTTTCATTTTCCTATCAGGTACAATCTGAGCATGCACGGCTCCTCATCTTCATGCTGCTAGATTTCCTAATATCGTAGTAGACTTTATTCTTGATCCTATTAAAATGACGAGTCAGTGTATAATTGCTGATTCTTTCCATACCTTTAACTATCCCTTGTGATACATCACCTATCACTACACGTACAGACCCATAATTCATATATGCCAAAAATGATATGTATACTATCACTATTATCAAGTCCATATAATATACCAAAAATGAATTCAGCTGTTTGACAAGAAGAATAGAGTCACACGTAGTCGTGGAAAAGAATTTCGACAACGAAGAAGAATTAATAAAGCATAGTCAAATAAAATAAATCAGGAACAACAAAAAGGAAGCAATGAGGTCATATACATATTTTTAGATTGACTACCTAAAGCAGTGTACTTGGTAGCATAGTCTATGTAGATAACATATTCTCTTTTAAAGCCTCCTGGCGTCTGTACTCGCTAATGAAAATGAAGTTTAACCATTGACGTCAGTCTTCATCCTGCAATCCTTATTTGTATACTCTCGACATTTTTCTTGGATGTGCCTCCAACTACCATTCATAAAAACTTGAAGATGTCTGGCCTCGTCACTATCAACTGCAATTCTCTCGCTTCCATTTTTGGGGTTGGTAGTAACAAATCTGTTTGAAGGGCCGCTATAATTTCTCATGATGATAACTCATTAACCTCGCATAAAAACTGTGTCAAAGGGAGAAGATGAGTCTTTTATGGTTTACAAAGCACGGGATCATCGCTCAATCACGAGTAGAATAATATTTCCTGAATTCAGCGCTCCTGCAAATAATGTCGTATCGCAGCTGATTTATGTGGTAGGAAATTTTACCTGTCATATATACATATATACATAAGAAAATTTCTAATTTCATCTTTAAACATTTCTGTCATTGTTATTTTTTATATTGTGTTTGAATTACAAAATCTTCTGAGTACAACTATATGTTTCAACGTAATAGGACTATGAATCATTAGTCATTTCAGATGTCGAAATGTTTAATGAATCTGCAAAATTTTACTTTATTGATAGGGCAGCAATGCTACAAAATCAGGATAACAGATCATGCCTTTAACAATAAACCAAAGTATCTTCTAATAGACTAGATCGATAAAAATGTCAGCCAAAGATCAAAGCTTTCTTACTAACTTTCTAAAGCATAGTCCGATCATGTTTTGGTATCTAAAAACACATATGGTAATTCTGGTAGCTTTAACTGAGGAATACCACATAATGCTACAATATGATATGATGAATATGTCATAATCATTATGACATACGACCAAGCTTAGCTTTGCATGAGCTAAGTTAATCCGCTATTTTGTTGCTGCAATCGTAATGATGTTAACTTTGGTGTTTTGGAGTGTTTTAGAAAAGGTTTTCTGATCCAGAATGATCAAAAATTGTACACAGTCATAACATGTCAAGACATGTCGCAAGTCACTATTATAGCTCGATAAGCGTAACTATCTACATGCCTACTTTGGAAAATTAGAGATTTTTGGTAATTTTGCACCCTAAAACACTTTATCAAAGGTACATGTAAAGTGGTTTTCATCAACAACTATGGAGCATACAACAATAGTGTCTACCATTGCACCAGTGACGAATTTAGTTAACCAACTGGATAATTTATGAGGACATGATGAACCCTTAATTGAGTTATGGATCATCAAAGCATATGTTTCTTTTACATAAGAAGTGTACAAAATAGGTAGTTAATGCATTTTGAGTTCTTTCTTACATAAGGATAGTTACAGATTGAAACTAACTAACTAGTGGCAATTGCTTTCCAATATATTTTTTCTTTATTTTTAGAATCGCCATCTCATAGATATGCATAATAATATCTGTGCGTAACATGAATGCAATTTCTTGAACACCTTACCTTCTCATATCTTATTATGCTATTTTGAGGTAAACTTAATTTCTCTCTTTTCTTGTTGCTTTTCTATAAACCTTATGATATCTTAATTGACTTTGGAAATTTAAACTCTTTAATTGAATCGATGAGAGATGATCCAAACAGTTGCATTTGTTACTTGGATGTATAAAGTCGCTATAAAGAGGGGTACTGCCTCGCTAATTCTATATTTAGTTCCAACACATTAACATAGTCTGGAGCAAAGGTTGATTTTTGCCCTTAAATTTATGCTAATTACGTTTGTTTCTTTGGTTTTGTTTTCTATTTAAGCCAAATCATTCATAAATGATGTACCTTTTTATTTTTCCTCAACATGTAATATTGTTATTATTTAGTTATTGAAATGTCCCGCTGACTAAAAGATGGTGTCGTTGTTGCTTGTTGCAATTTAGATATAAGTTTACTATACGTTGACATCATGTATCCTGAATCTTTTAACCTATCTATCATCTGCTTTTGTTCTTCCAACGCACTATGAGGATCTCGTGGATGCAAGGCGATTCTGATAATATCAGGGTGTCGCTTAATCAAAAGATCGAAATATCTTTCATCTTTAGTAATGTTTACGATATTTTTTTCTGGATATCCAGTAGAATCCCAGCTCAATACTTTCGGAACTTTTATTATGATATTGCGTTACGGGAGAGAAAGGAAAAACAGTTAGGATGTGAACTAGAGGACGACGAGTTTCATAATACTATTACTCAAGATCAACTTGACTTTATTTTAAGGAGGGCATTAAGGATATCTCCTCAACAAAGTTTTCAAAATGGAAAAGCCTGATCATTATGAACACGGAAATCAGCTAGAAGAAGATCAGAAAGAGGAAGCTGACGAGACAACAACAAATCAGGTTTTTTTTGATTATTTATCCCAGGACACCACCTAGATTTGTGCCAAGCCTCCATCGACGGACAGTTCAGTGCCCGTGATATAACTGCTGTCATCAGAAGCGAGAAATGATGCAGCTTTCGCGACTTCATCAGGATTTCCCATTCGCCCCAGAGGCACATTGGCCACGATAGCCGCATTAAATTGGTTGATCTGTTCCTCATTCAGCACCCCATTGAAGATCGGTGTGTCGATACGACCAGGACTGATGGCGTTGACACGTATCTTGCGTTGTTTCAGATCGGCTGTCCATGTACGAGCGAACGAGCGAATAGCCGCCTTGGTTGCGCTGTAAACACTTGTCGCCTCAAATCCTTTAGATGCTGCGACTGAAGCATTCAAAATGATAGAACCTCCATCCTGAAACAAAGGAAGTGCTTTTTGCACGGTGAACAAGAGTCCTTTGACATTGATACCGAATGTTTTGTCAAATTGCTCTTCGGAAATTTCCCCTAACGGGGCCGCTCCGACAGTGCCAGCGTTAGCGAAAAGAACGTTTATCTGGCCCTTCTGCTCCTTTACCGTAGCATACAATCGATCAAGATCTGCTAGATTTGAGACATCACCCTGAACAGCTGTGACGTTGTTCTTGCCGATCTGTGTTGCTGCTGAATCAAGTTCGCTCTGGCGGCGACCAGTGATGAAAACATATGCACCATCTGACACAAACTGCTGAGCTGTTGCAAGGCCAATACCACTGTTTCCTCCTGTGATGACTGCAACTTTTCCTTTAAGCTTACTCATGTATTTCTCCTCGACTCACTGTCTTTTTGGTATCGTATCGTTATTATTATTATCGATAAATAAACCTGCAACGACAAATTCAACGCAGAAAAATAATTCAACATCGTTAGGAATTTTAGGAATTGGAGGCTAATAACGACCTCTCTAAACTTAGCATATGGTGGAACTTTTGACGTTGTAGAATATGCTGTCTGGTGACAATATACGATAATCCAATTTATGTTTTGATTTGATGCTGCTTTCTCAAGGTCTTGCTTACAAAATTATACTGTGCAGAGCCTATTCCTATCAACGGTAGCCCTGTGGAGATAACAAGAAAGTGCACGTTTTGGTAATTAAAAGCGTACCTGCTTTGTTAAATTAAACCGGCTCATATACAAGTTCAAAAGTGACTGGGAATCATGTTCGTATTTCCTATAGCAATTCTTAATTTCTGCTCTATGTATTTGACTATTCTAAACCAGCATGTGCTGCATCAGTAGTGGCTCCATCGCCAAGACTTTCATTGTAATAGTCACTATAATAATCACCTATTCCAAGCACTAATTTTGGATTCTTGGATATTATATTACTTACAGTATTTTCTGTATTAAAATTACAGGCCCAATCAGTGGCAGCTCCGAAGCTAAAATCAGGAAGTACTCTTTTTTCTGCTGAAGAGGCATATAAAGAGTTTTTTGATATTCCCATTACAGTTGAGGGTATTATCATAACAGACAAAAGGGTTAAGGTGGCAAGAAGCATGGTGGGATAATCATGATTATGATGATGATTAAGTCTATACAAAATATTCTGCTCTCATTATCGGTGTAATAATACTTTTGGTATAACGGTTGGGCTCAACAACCGTATCAATCTTGGGGGACAATTTGTCAGTGTAGAAGTAAACTTGTACACATCCATAAACCAAGTGATGCAGCTGGAACTTGGTTATTCTAACCGGTATTATCACAATACCGGTAATAACAGAAGTGACTCTTAGAAACAGGTATAACGACCAGAAAAGTCAGATGGAGTTAAATGATTTCTCATTGTAGGCTTTGCGTCTTCCTTCTTGGCTTGAGATATTAGCACGCCAGGATTTACTTGATAGACCGAAACACTCTCCCACAGTTTTTTAATTTCGATCAATTCTTAAAACTTTAGTCTGAGCTTGGACTACATTAAAGTTCAATCATATTGCATTATGAACTATGATTTCATATTATATCCTCTAATTTTCAAATGATACCATGATACCCACTAAACCCTTAAAGCGGTTATTATAAGAATAGACATGGCTTTAAAGGACCTTGACAACGCAGAAGTTACATGTTTGGTTGATAATAGTGTAGATGTACTGCTACCAAATACCCAAGTGGCATACCGTCCATCTCTGGGTGAAAAGTGGTTTGAACGATCATTAGTAGCAGAACACGGTTTTTCTGCAACTATAAAATTGGAAATAAACGGAAAAGAACATAGACTGTTATTTGACTCCGGTTTAAGTCCCTTGTCAGCTGCTCACAATGCAGATGTGTTGGGTTTGGACCTATATCATTGCGAGGTAGTGATTTCCAGTCATGGACACATCGACCATGCAGGTGGTTTGCTCAATATGAGAAAGAAAATGAATGCAAAACAAAAGATACCGCTCCATCTTCACGAACATGCTTTCAGAAAGAGGCTGGTAAAGTTCCAAGATGGCAGAATTATAAGGTTGCCTGCGCCTAATAGATCTATTTTGAGTAAGGCTGGATATAATATCGTAGAAAAACAGTCACCTACCTTGTTGATGGAAGACAGTGTACTTGTTACAGGAGAAGTACCGAGGACCAACGATTTCGAAAAAGGGTTTCCTAACCATTATTCAGAGGTTGATGGAAAGATGGAAAATGATCCGTTAATCAGAGATGATCAGGCTATTATTTTGAATATCAAGGACAAAGGACTGGTTGTTATCACAGGGTGCGGACATTCAGGAATAATAAACATCCTGAAATATGCAAAGGAACTAACTAGTGAGGATAGAATATATGCAGTGATTGGTGGAATGCACCTATCAGGTGGAATCTTCGAACCGATAATTCCTAGAACTGTTGATGAACTAGAGGAATTGAAACCCACATTCCTCATTCCTTGCCATTGTTCTGGCTTCAAAGCAGTAAATGAAATAGCCAGAAACATGCCCAGTGCTTTTATACAAAACAGTGTAGGAACCACCTATATATTCTGATTTAGAGGCTGCGTAGAAACCATGCTATACAGTTAAAGCTTTGTAAGACTATAATACCAATGATTTATTGAAATAATCAAAGTACGTTAGACTAGCTAATACAATAATACAATACAATGCTTAAATGGTTGAATATGCCAATAAATTCCATTAACTAAACTAATATGCGATACTACATTAAATGTAAGCTAAATCCTGAAGGAAAGCAAAGATTAGCTGATTCTATAGAGTCTGGTTCTATGGCACGAGGTAAAATATTCTATGAAGGTATGCAGACAGCATTAAGGGAGGGAACCATAGATCAGAATGATATAGTACATTTTGTTGAAGTATGTTACTGCCTAGAAGGTGGATTGTATCCTATGGCTATGGAGATTCCAGTTTTGAAAAAATATTTCGATGATATTATTGAGGTTAAAGATGCGCGATTAAGAGACCAATGTACAATGGAATGTGAGTTTTGTGATTGTACACGGAACATAAAGCTGCCAGGAAAATCATTGGTCAATGAATTGAATAGCAAAAAAGCTGGAGAAATAAGAGGAGAGGATAATAACAACGAAGAAGGTAGAAATCATAATAATTTAATAGATATAGGTAGGATACGACTTAATAGAAAGAAGCAGAAGGAAGGTATAGACGGTTTGAAAAGTGTGTCTACAAGTAATGGCAGTGGTAATAGCAATAAAATAAAACCAGTATTTGCGGAAGCCGCTATCTCTGGTCTTTTTGCAATCTTCTACGATGGCGTTGATTACTTTAGAATAAAAAATATTTCAGATAATGAAGAATCTCGACAGCTATTGTATGATATGGGATTTGGGCAAGTTTATAGTGATCTTGAATCTATGAAGATGACAGCACTAGGTTCGCTTGCGAAAAGTGACAAGCGTTCTAACGTAGTTTGATAACAATACATAGAATACCGATGGCGTGTCCAAATAGAATATCATTGCCTTTCATGATCATAGCATCTTACAAGGGAACTTCATATATAACTATCCATAAGATATTATGTTAGTATGAATGTCAAAGTCAAGACTCCAAAAGTGTATAGTCTCCTATCTACAGTCATAATAATTACTTTCGCCGTACTAGGATCACAGCTGATGTTCCAGCAGCAGATTAGAGCCCAGCAGCAACAACAGCAACAACAACAAACAAACAATGTTCCCTCTACCGCACCAGCTCCTTCTTCTAACAATAAGGCTCCATCAAGCTCAGTATCGATACCATTGTCAAAAGGATATGTAAATGGAAAAATAGCATTCTTCATAGCAACTGATGCGTCAGATAATCAGGTTGCTAAATCTATAACAAATACTACCGGCTTCAAGATAAATTTCGCCCCTAATTTAGCATTGACTTCAGACTCTTCTCGTCAGCAAGGTTATGACTTTGTTAACGGCATTAGGACGAGCGGATCTCCTATGGGATTCCAGCTAGGTATTGCGAGTGCATTGCCAGGAGAAAAAGGATATAGTCCATTATATCAGCTGAACTTTGTAAAATGGAATACTAACTCCACCCCCAGAATATTGAAGTCTGTAGCTGAAGTAATGACTGCACAAAAGAATGGAGAACTAGACGTATCCAGGACAAATATTGTCATAAACAGTCCAGCGGTAATGATTAATAAGTAATATAGATAATATAGCTGCTACCACAAGTAGTCTTCGATAGTTCCCGACTGCCACATAATAGATAGTCTCTGCGTTTTGGCTCTGGTAAGGTGTGAGGAAAGACAAAAGCGATACGATTATGCTCAATTAACTAGCACCTAATCGTCTTTTTCAAAGAAAGGTCTGGGTTGAACAAAACCAGACTTTAACATAAAACAGGCGAAGATACAGAATTAGTTATAAGCGACTACAAAGTCTAATACATAATAAATTATTTTAACCGTCCTCGCTGTATAAAATAAGGTATGATATCTCATATACTGATATAATAGCGGCCTTCATCATAACAAATAATCGACTCATTAGTAGACCTAACATACCGAGCTGAGAATAAAGGCAGCGAAAGTTGATTGATTAGTTGTCATATGTCATATGTCTATACATAGATATGTACTTAGTGTAAGTCATCTCTGGTATCACCATCTTTTTCTCCCAACGCATATGAAGGAGAATAATAATGCAAATCCATCCATTCGTCTTCAGTCATCCAATAGCTACAAAACCATTTTTTTAATTTTGAATTATAATCTCCATGTTCTGGCATGTATAAATAGAAGTTTGTTATCACCATTATTCAACCTATCTGATTATCTATGGCTGGTGCAGTAGATATGATTGCAGTAGTATTATTACGGCGGAGGTAATCATGCATACATCATCTTATATTTTCTAGACTTGAGTTTCAGAAACACATCAAAAGCAATCGGACCGTTTGGGGAAGCAGGAAGGAGCAGTAGACATGAAAATGGGTTCAGAGGTTCAATCAATCCTAAACGTCTTTACAGCTGTAAATGACTGTATGTATTTTAGACGAATAACAGTATAGAGAGCTAGAAAATATACTCTAATCTTTGAATTCTATCAATTAGAGCCGAATGATCACATTCTACCTCCGTTGTTACATACAGAAGATGCTTATCGTCTAGAGGCATAGTGATACGTTTAATCTTTTCGTATTCTGCCAGCACATATTTTCCTTTTCCTATCTTTGGTTCAAGTCCACTGCGTGTTTTCCATGAATTCACAGCCAGTTCAAGTGATTTTTTACTTTCTTCTGGTGAAAGTAAGTTGTTTACACCTTCACGGTGCACCGAGCACATTATTTTACCATCATTATCGCATATAGTAACCAGCCTTATCTTTGGATCGATATTCATAATATCATTATAAATGCGCTTATAATCCATTATTTATAACAGAGTAGTGATTCTAATAAGATTTTTGGGTAACTTATTATCATATCAAGTATATACTTCGATTATAAGATATCTCAATAAGAGTAATTCTACCAAAACACCTTTACAGATCTGAGTGCTTCTGTCTGTAGACCCTTTTCCTTGCAACATTCCAGAGTAAACATGATTTAATCATCCAATACGTTACTCCATTGTTAATGTATAATCGTCCAGTAAATTCTTTTGTTCGGATATAACAGAATACATAAAATCACTGAATACTTGTAAAAATTATAGTAACAAACAGGTAATAACAATCATTTTAATTCAAATATATGAGCGAAACGAAGGATTAATGTGAACCATACAGCTTCAACCATTATAGTAATGCTGAGTTTTAGCTTATTTCTTTTCGTTCATTTGGTAAATACTTCGACATATGCTCAACAGTCAGCAGCTTCAACAATAACACCACTTTCCAAATATCAGCAAGTACCACCAGGTAAGAACGTTGTAGTGTCTGGAATAATTACTGCTGATAACGCAGCAGCATCGCATTGCCAACCATCTACCAACGAAAGTGGTGTAAAGCCATATCAAGCAACAACAGATACTGGTCCTGATAGAGCTGTAGATTATTTCAATTGGAAGTTTGTACTCGCTTCTACAATAAAACAGGGATCAGACAATAAAGTTGCAGCCAAAGATACCTGCAGTAGTAATGGTGTTGTAGTTAGGGATACGCCCTCTAAACAACAGCAGCAAAATACAGTCAAAACAAATAATGCAACGACAACTAAAAAGAATAATGCTGCTTCACAACCAGTGACATCAGTGACGAATGGCTATAATAAGTCCATAAAAAATAATAGTACAGGAACATCTGCATCAGCTTCTAGAATATTGGATTTGATTTATCTAGATAGTAGTAAGTTACCCGGTTACGCTGGTGATACTAAATCAACTGCTCGCGGTGTACCATTCATTCTACCTTTCCCTTAAAATCAC
>DATDFS010000034.1:0-12954 GCA_036522495.1 Nitrososphaeraceae archaeon
ACTATTTCTGATGCATTCAAAATAATGGAAGATGTAGATCTAATCCGATGGGCAAACGTTCCTGAATTCAAAAAGGGCGTAAGACGTGAGAGATTCTATAAATTATTGCCGAAGGGATTGTCAGTGCTAATAGATGAAAACCCATCTCCGCAGGAATTTTGGATGGCAATGATATGGTACTGCAGCTTAAATGCTAAAGCTGTTGGCAAGGATGAATTTAACAGATATTACGATCGATTTATCCAAAAGTCTGTAGGAAGTTTTTCCCTTCATAGTTGCTTCTTTCTTGGCGATATCTTTGATAGTTTATTCAAAAAGTGGAGTAGAAAATTATTTGGTTATCAATATGAAGTTCAGTCTAGAACACATGGCTACAACTACTATAACAATAATGATAATAAACTTCCAAAGACAACACAAAACTATAAGGTTCTTGAATGTCTTTTACTAAACCGTCAAATTACAATTCAAAACATCGCTTCATTAACACAGCTATCAGAGAAGGAAATAAGAAAAATTCTCAATGAATATGTCATAACGCCGGGTAGTAATACTTATTTTAGGTATGCTAACTTGTTTGAAGGTGCTTATCAATCAAATAAAAGTATTGGTATAACTTTGGACTTTCTCACTCATCTTGTTGTTAATCCAATAAAAAAAGGCGAAGGGCAAGAAAAAATACAAAAAGCAGGTGAATCTAGCGGCAGCACAACTGCAAAATATGAACTCTCATTGCTGGGTGTCTTGTTGATGTTAGCGACCAAAAGTCTGATGCGCAAGAGGCAAGAAAAAATATTACAATATTCTGATCTAGGTTATTATGATAAGATAGCATCGACTTATCCCGACAAACTTCCACTTATTTTTGGAAAATGGAAATTATTGAAAGATGCCTTGAACTTTGATTTTTTTCTTTCTTTATTTGATTACTTATTTCTTGACAAATCTGAAATATCATCTTTGTCTGTTTTACTTGGTGGAAACAAGGAGATTTATGATAACATTAGATCAGATATGTTGGGTAAAATCAATAAATTTCTTAAGGTTTACGATGATGGTATTTCAGCCGTCCAATCAGATGATTTTTCTAAAGCATATCCACAAAAAGGGGGCGAGCATTACCAATTCATACAGGAAAAATTAAACGGAATTGAAATATTGCTTAGATACACCAGCCTTAAATCTTTTGCCAAATACATGATAAACAAAAAAGGAAAATCAGAACCGGATTTTTCCTCTCATGTATCGCTCAAGGATAAAGATATGCCTGTTTGGAAGGTGACCCAACAATTAATAGATAACCGCGTGGATGAGAAAAATATTAATTTTGAAGATGATTTACCTTTCATAGAAAAGGCGTTAGCAGACGAGTTTAGCTTTTTGTTTTTTATAGGGCTGTTAAGAGACAATGATTATAGATCTTCAGATTATCCGCTTACTACTGCTTTTATAAATCCAAGTCCGAGCTTGATGTATCCCAAGGACTTTTTAATGCAGATAATTAGAAGCGATGTTGAGATTAGGAAAAAGTTAGAAGAATGGATAGATGAGGCTACAAGCTATCAAAAATTAGCATCTGACAGGATGAACGAAATTCATTTAGAACTAAATAACTCATGAACTAGAAAGCAAATTTCACATACTGTTATTTAGTTTTCTGGTAATATCCGCTCCTTGACCAAGGTATCTTACGGCACCTAAATACTGAAACACCTTTAAGCTTAAGCACAATTCAGTGAGAAAAAAAGAAGAAACTGTGATCGATATAGAAGGAAAACCAGCTGAAATTGTATACCACCGCTAACAGGTTCTCTCTCTCAATATTCTAATATTGTATCATGCTCTTACAAGCTTTGATGGTTTGTGTGAATGAAAGGTGGTTTCTAGTAAGCCTTGTTTATCATAAACCGTCGTGTGGTTTTTTGGCTACCGGATCCAACGAGCTGTGTACGTTTTAGCAGAGGGATGTCTCAAATACTGGGATCTATTCATCCCACTGTATTGGAACCTTCGTTACTACACCAAGATCCTTCATAGGAATATCATTATTCAACTCAGCCTCAATTGATTTTCTAAGATTTGTCTAATGGTATTTGCCTTTGGGTAAAACAGATAAACATCACTCCAAGACTACATCATTTAAGAACTACTAAACTCGTATACCTGGCTCGCTTAACTCCAAGAAGTGTGCCAATAATAACAATTAAAATCTACAGGAGGAGGATCCATAAAAACAAGAAGTAACATAGTCAAAGAATGGAATGTGTATAGTTGAGTCACCTTGCCTAAGGATTGTGCCAAAAGAGAGGATGAGTCGCTAGGCGACTGTTATAGCGGGCAAGGCATAAACAAGTCTTATGATTTTTTAGTATGCTGTTGCTGCTGCGCTAGCCGCGCTTGCGCTACTGCTGCTACTTGAGCTGCTGCTTGCACTACTACTACCGAATCCATGATGATGATGAGGTGTTAAGTTGCCATGTCCGCTTGATCCTGTCGTTGTAGTAGTTCCCGTCCCAACACCACGAGATGAATGGAACTCCTTGCTGTAACACGCGTTCACATCTTGAAGGGTAAGCTGGTGTGTCGAATTTGCTATGTGCGTAGTGCAGTTAAAGAATCGGGTCAATGCGTGAGCTGGTTGCATTGTTGCTGCTATGGTTGAAGATACTGTCAGCATTCCTATTGATGCTACAATTGCAAATATTGATGCTACTGTTTTATTGATCATCAATTTGATTAAACGCCTCCTACTGTATTAGTTGTAGTAGCAGTATTGAACGTCTTTGCGTAACAATTGATGACTTCTGTCCTTGATGGTTCTGGCTTGCTGCCGCCTGTGTGTCCTGTTTTCTTTATGCAGCTATAGAATGATTGGATCGATTTATCAAGCGCTTTATTCCCAGTTTGTATTGGTACAAGTGGGACTGCGCCTGCGCCGCTGCCACCAGTTTTTTTTGCATGTGCTGGTGGTATTAACATGTTAGAAACGCTGGTTGTTGTTCCAACCGCCAATGTTAGAATGGCGATGCCAACTACCAGTAATATTGTCTTGCTCATATCGTTTATTCATTGGTTTAAGTGTTCCATGTTATAAAACTGATAGGCAAGTTGTATAGTATGTCTTTTTAGCTAATTTACTACTGTTTTTTCATCGAGTAAAAATCTCTAGTGTAATAGCTCCTGTTTATATTTTCTATAGAAGTGATCCTAAGAAAACATAGTACAATGACTATACTAAGTCAAATATATCTGATTATAGTAATACTACTAATACGGCTATCCTTATAGTTCCAATAATATTAATAATATTGCTAACTACCATGGTGGTTGCATCAGTCATTGGAATATTTGCTGTGGTATATTTACAGCAAGCAAGCGCTGCATCGGAAAAGCCTGCTAGTCACGATAAGATGATGACTTGTGATAACCAAAAACATTCGAATGCTTTTACAGATTGCACAAAAAAGGATGAGGCACCTTTCATTCTACCTTTCCCTTAAAATATATGTAAAGCTGGGTTTACAACTTACTTCTCGCATATATTACGACGAACCATCTTGGTGAACAACCAGCAAAAGTTCGATTTATGTTTCAAACGGTTAGAACACCCGCCACATAGGGAGCAGTATTGAAAACAAATCCATCCCATCCCTCAAAGATAAGAATATTGGTTTTGGTTATGATTATTTTTTAACCTGGATAAAACAATGCCTTTCATTGTCTTTTTGCATAGGCTGGAAATTAAGAAAGAATCGTTATGGCTAAGGACTACGAAGCTTGATATTTGATTATGCCCTATTTGAATACGTAAAAGAAGGAGAAAATGAATGGAAAATCCTCCGCTGTGGATTTGGGGTTTTATTATAGGCGTAATAATAGCTGGTAAGTTTGTCTATAGATGGCAAGCAACAAAGCATCTTGCTAAAAAATCTGAAGAAGGAAAAAGCAAGTCTGATGATAAGACAAATCACATTGGCCATGATTTTTATGATAATATGAACAAGAGTAATAATACCAGAAATGTTAGAGCTCATAAATATAGTCCTAGATATTATTACAAGGATTACTTTGCAACAAAGAAGAAAAACAAATAATCCCAATCTGTATCGCTATATATCGCTCTTGAAATGGTTCAAAAATGATTTTACTTTAATTATTCGATTCACCCAAGTCACCTCTTCTTCACTCACTTAGGAATCTAAGTACATTCAATTAAATATACTTTGATAATTATTAACTATTGTCTCCCAAAGCCTACTTCGCACTTTTTCAATTTCAGATAATCCTTGTAATTTGTCAATCTCAGCTCTCCAATATCAATCATCATCATCGGTAGTCATTTTGATAATATTATATCACCTAAATTTACATCAAGTCGTAACTATATTTATAAAAGAACATAGGTCTCAACAGGTTCATTGATATCTTTTCCAACGCAATATGTCTTATTTTGTTTTCAAGCTCAGCAGTGATTTCAAGATAAATAAGCAAACAAACAAGCAGCTGCCCGCTGATAAAATGATTAGTACTAGTGTAATTATAATGATATGTCGATTCTCAATTTCTGCGCATATTCATTCTGCATCCTTTATCAACCTTTGAACAGCTTCTTAAGTTTTTTAATTTTGTTAATTAATTATAGACAAGTTAACAGAACAGTCTATTGTATAAACACCACTATTTCTCCGCTCTTACTCCTTCATCTGTTATCATCACATCACCCTTTTTTGAGCTGACCCTGTCGTACATCATTCTTTTCCCATCTGGTAAAATGATATAATTTTGGGTTGCAATCAATTTAAATTCCTTGAAACAAAATACGCCGCTTACTAGAAGTGTCTTCTTATCCAAAACTCTCGATTGTATTATATTTTCCCCTTCCTTATTGTTTATCAAAACATGATTTCGCTGATTGTATTTTTGAATCAGTTCCTTTCCATGAAGACCTGTACATATATTTTTTTCTACTTTGACTATTACATTTTCACCAGTTGAGTCAAGTATTTCTGCAGTCAAATAGGGTCCGTTTTCATCTTCACCCAGGTAAAATAGAATTTTGTCGTTAATTTTAACTGATTGTGGACTGTCGTGGATAAAATTATTTCCAAACAAGAGAGTATATGACATGTATTTATAGGTATTATTTTGACTCTATAATTATTATTTAGGTTACGATAACGTATGCAGCAGCAACAATCTGCCAATACTTGTCAAAACCATCTGTGGATGAGGTGTGGAGAGATATTGCAATATAGGATACAGAAAGCAATAATCAGAGATCAAGTTACCCAAAGACAGATAATAGAATGAGATCAGATGATGTTGAGAAGCTGAAATTTATATAATTTGTAGACCATTTTGTTTACATGGCATGAAATGGATTTGCTAAAATACACCAAGAAAAGGTGGCAATACTAACGGGTCTCTCTACTGGCACAGGATTTGAGACATCACTTGCATTAGCGAGAAACAGGTTCGTGATATGCGTCTGTGATCTTGACATGCTAAGTAGAAGTGACGGATTAATTGGTGCAATTACTAATGGTAGCTTTGCAGAATATATCGAAGTACCTGAAAGGAACGTTTTCAAGATACCATATTATATAGACTCGGACTTGGCTGCAAGCTTAGCTTGTTTAACAACACCATCCCATGCTTTAAAGGAGGCATCACTCAAAGTAAATAGGTAGTTATAAAAAGTATGGTAATACTCTTCTCTTTATAATCTAAGACAGATATATGTAGTAATTTGTAAGTAATTTGGAAAATCCAATTGAGAAAATCAATTATTGTAACTGGAGCTTCTAGTGGTATTGGGAGAGCTACTGTTGTCAAATTAGTAGAATCTGGGTATCAGGTTTTTGGATTAGCACGAAGCTATGAAAAGCTTGTTGTTGTTCTTTCACCTGAATTACTATCCAGAGAGAATAGAAAAGATCTTTATGTCCCAATAGAATTTGACATTACCAAACCAAAAACATTTGACGACGTTCTTAACGACATTATTTCCAAGGCTAAAGGAAATACAATCTATGGTCTTGTAAATAACGCTGGCTATGTAGAACCTGGGGCAATTGAAGATATAACCATGGATAACCTAAGAAGCCAGTTTGAAACAAATTTCTTTGGTCTTGTGGGATTCACAAAGAAATTCTTACCATTAGTGATGCGAAGAAGTGAAGAAGGAAGAATGGAAGGAAGAATTGTAAATGTAAGCTCACTTGCTGGATTGATATCACTTCCTCTGATTGGAGCTTATTCAGCAACAAAACATGCGTTGGAAGCAATATCCGAAGCTCTTGGAATGGAACTTTGGAATACAAACATCAGAATCATAACTATTAATCCAGGAGTTATTGAAACGAACATCTATGATGTTCTGAAAGCAAAGATAGATGACATAATTAACGACAACGATAATCACTCAAGATTTATTGGATCTTATAGTAAATATTTTAACAAAAGGAATTACGCTGGCTTAAGATCAAGTGCAGTTGCAGATGTTATATGCAATGCTATATCGTCACCAAATCCAAAACAAAGATATATCATAGGTTCTACCAAAGAAAAACTAGCAGTTAGATTAAGATTCCTTATTCCTGATATAATATTCTATTCATTAGTCGCTAAGCAAATACAGAAATAGATTCTGAGAATGAACAAACGTCTATTATGCTATGTTAAGAAGATAATGACAGAAAATACATTCTCCAGCTGCAACATTATCTGATAAAAATAAGGTTGGTTAATTATTTGCCAACTTTTTAAAGGAACCATCCTCAGATGTAATGACACCTGTTTCTACCAATGGTCTTTCTCCTAATGCCTTTTCTATTGCTTTATAGCTTAATTGAATGGCTTGCTCCATGCTCATGTCTATACTATATTCTCTTTGAATTACATCAAGAGCAATATCTGAATACTGCCCTATTGCAAATCCTGCCCCTTTAAAGAAGGTTCCACTCGGATCTACCTGATATAGCTGAACTCCTGTTTGATCTGTTCCAGCGATTATTACAGAGGCTGCTTGCGGTCTGACTGCATAAATTGTATAGTTGTGCAAATAAGAACCCAGATGTTTAGCGAGAGAACTGATGTCTATTGGACTCTCATAGGTAAGCCTATGTTTCTGTGCTGCCAGCCTTATCTCATCAATTAATTGCAATATATCACCTATGTATCCTGAGCCAGTGGCACCTACATGTCCGTCAATTGTAAATATCTTTTCAGCAGGCTCCACTAAGGGTTTGGTAGGTTTGATGTGACTAGATATTAATGCGAACTTAGGCGTTTTGATTCCAATTGTAGTTGAACCTCTGTTAACAGCTTCTAATGCACTATCTACTAATACCAGCCTACCCTCAGGACCATAATAGTAGGGATATCTATTATTACCTATGCCTGCACCAGTCATTTCTGACATTTCTAACGAGTCACCTCCTCTCTAACCATCACTAAGTTTGGAATCATCAACACATCAATACCATTTCCTGAACCAGGGTCTCGTTCCATTGCTGCTGACACCGCTCTATTGGCAATTTCTTTTGCCTGTTCGTTAGTTATATCCTTGTTATATACACTTTCGAGAACACCATACGCTATCGGAGAACCTGAACCAGAGGATGCAAAGTCTTCACTAGTTATTGCTCCGCTCATATCTGCTGCAAATATATGTCCGCCTTCCTGGTCTACGCCTGCCACTATTAATTCTACGAAATACGGTTGATAATTCTTGAGTCCAGAATATGCAAGATTTGCAATGAGCCTAGCTGATTCTTTTACTGTGAGTTGAAATCCTCTGCGTAGCTCCATTAACCTCCTCTCAGCTTTTGCAACTTTAATCATATATTCTGCATCTGATAGCTGTCCAGCTATTGCTACTGCTAAAGTGTCATCTATTTTTGCTATTTTTTGTGTTATTTTTGAACCTATGAAAAAGCCTTTGCTAGCTCTTTTATCCGATCCGAGTACAACACCTTCCTTTGTTTTGATACCAACTATTGTTGTCATTGTCTATTTTTTCCTCTACTATAATACCCTATAGAACGATGGAGCATTAATTGACTAAGACTTGTAGAAGTATGTCACATACATAAATCGATACATCTTACATCAAATATGGATGACAGAACAACAAACGAGAAAGAACGAAATTGATTGAACGTTATAATAGCTTCTTCTTTTGAATTAAGCATTAGATTATACACAGAACTATATACATTGCATATACGCATATCAATTAAGACAAAATAATAGTGTGATTAAGGTGCCGATAATTAACCAGAATAAGAAGCCTTCAAGGTGTCATCCTCAACAACCAAACAATTCTCCCGTTTATTTTGATGTTAGTCCTTACACTGTTATTATCGTTCTTCATATTCTTATTTTAATGCTACCTACTAATTGTAACATTAATTGAAACAGCAGCAGATCGCGTCAACAATAACAATAACAATAACAATAATAATAATTATACCAAAAGAGAAAGGAAGGTTTTAGAGCTATGCAACCAAGACAAATGGACTCGTGAAATTGCAATGCACTAAATCTATACATACTGCTGAATATAGAAAAAGGAATGGCAGCTGACAGTATGCGATGGTCTGTTAATATGGGCAAAAATGATCCAGAATCATTGATCATAAAAAAGCAATATCAAAATATGGATTGGCCTATTAAATAATCAAATCACGCATTTGAATAGAATTGTCTATGACGAAAGACAGATGTATGTTCGATTGAAAGTCAACAAAAAATTTAAACTCAACCCATCAGCTGAAGTATAATGTTAACTTACATTTGTCGCTGCCGCCCGCTAGGACGTGCCAAAAGTTGTATTTGGCAGTCAAATCGTCTTCCATATCTGTTAATGGTCATTATTATTTTCTCATTAATGCTCCTCTTTCGTATGTTTGATGACATTTGTGAGGGATCAGTTATCTTCCTTCCATCAATCGCTTCCACAATATCCCCTTTTCTTAAATCAGCGTAATCTGCTGGACTTTGTGATTCTACTTGTGCAATAAGTACACCGTCATTTGTTGGCAATCTATAGTACTGTGCTAATTGCCTTGTTATCTTTATAGTTGCAATTCCAATCCATGGCCTGTTTGTGATTTGTCCGCTTTCCATCAAATCTTTAACTATTATTCTGGCGGTATTTACAGGAACTGCAAATCCAATACCCTGTGCATAAGGCATCTTGGCAGTATTGATTCCTATCACTTCTCCATTTGTATTTACCAGAGGTCCACCAGAATTACCAGGATTTATAGCAGCATCGGTTTGAATTAATTCAAGCGCTCCACTTTCAAACTGTAAACTTCGATTTAATGCACTGACAATTCCGGCAGTTACAGTTGGACCACCAGTCAAACCAAATGGATTGCCAATCGCAATTACTATCTCTCCTATTTTCAACTGATCTGAATCTCCTAATCGTGCGAATGGAAGTGCTTCTTTTGAGTCTACTCTTACTACTGCTAAATCTGTAACTTCATCAGTGCCTACTACTACCCCGTTGAATACGTTGCCATCTTTTAATGTAATCTTTAACTTCTGTGCTTCATCAACAACATGATTATTGGTGAGTATGAATCCTTTACCGTCTACTATTATGCCAGAGCCTACACCCTCAACTGGAAATACTCTAAATAGCTGGTCCTGTACCATTCTTACGCTAGCAATATTTACCACACTTTTGCTTACTTTTTCAACCGCGTCCACAATTAAATTCTCATTGGCAGGAAAAATCATATTCTCCTCCTATAAATGCCAAAACCTTATCTCTGGCACTTATAATATGCAACTCCTTTTTTCGCTCATTTTCTATTTTCCATCACACTATGGATATAGTCGGAATTTGACTATTTGTTGACTATGAATGAATAAACCTAGTCACGGCTTGCATCATGTGTCCATCGTCATTGTCATCATCCGAAGGAAACAGATTCATTTGCCACGTTACCCGTCTTCCAAATAAATACCTCAAGTTCCAATACAGACTGATAACAGGATAGCTGTCAAAATAGTATGGTCATTAGATAACAAGAATAGTGTACCTCTACTAGTAGGGGCCAGTATGGCTAAGAACTAGAGTGTTTAGTCATTGTTGTGCTCTTGCGCCTCAGCCATGCAGCGATGTAAAGAAACAAAGAAAGTGAATAAACATAATGAATTTCCTTGAGTTATTTGGAATAAGAAGAAAAACGCCTGCATCAGCAGAGAAATCTAGGCCCGACCAAAATATGAAGCGTTGTTGCTACTTAAACTGGTTATGAACAGGAGGAAACATCAGGAAATTTGAGTATGTTATAGGATATTATGGTGTCAACTTTGGGGATTATGTGGATTATAAGTTCATTGCAACATTGATATTAGTTATAAGGTCATTGTTAGTAGTCAACCCTGGAGGTTCCAAGTGCATTTACATCATTGATTTTGAATATGACTGAATTTCAGTTGCAATAATGTGTTTACATTTCAAGGTCTTAAATTTAAAATCAGGACATGAACACGTTTTCATTTCTTTATTCACTTGATAAAATCTGTCTTTATCTTTACTGCTCCTTACTTGAAATAACTTTTGATTATGATCTGAACCTTCTTCTTCTACTATTATTACAGGTTCATATGAATTCAATTCCAATATATTATATGCTCTCTTACTACGCAGATTTTCTTCTGGATCTCCATTTGGTGTTGCGGGTCTCCTCTCACCCATTTCTGCCGCTTTCTTTACTATTTCCAAAGTGTTATCGTCTTTGGTATCAGAGACGTATACGACATAGATCAGAGCCTTCTTCTTTCCTTCGTATTTCCTTACTATTCTCCCTATTCTCTGAATTACCTGGTTCATATTTGAGGTAGTTGCTAAAATTATTTCTACTCCTACTTCTGGGACATCATATCCTATCTCTAATGTGTGAACTGACAATAAAATGTAGAAGTCTTTACCCCATTCTGATAGTATTTTCTGTCTATGTGCTGAACTAATAGTGCTATCTATGACAATCGATGCTACTTGCTCAGATTCCAATTTAGATTTAAGCTTATTGATTGAGTCAAGAGTTTCACTGAAAACCATAACCCTCTCATTTGAGTGCTTTTTGACTATCAAATCTACTACTGCAGATATCTTGTTATCTGCACAAGCAAGCAAAGTCTTTCTCTTTCTTATGTTTGAAAACCATGCTTTTGCCATCCCTGCAACAAATCCTCCTTTTTTGAGGAGTAGAGTCATAGAATTAGCATCATATCTCTTAAAACGTGTAGAGATACTCCTGACCTTGGTCGAGCAGCTTTCATATAGTTTTTGCTCCTTTTCCGTAAGGCTTACTTTTATAGGAATGACGGCTGGTCTTGTTAGTCTGCCATCTTCTACAGCCTCTTTCAACATGTATTTTTTAATAGGCGGTAAAATTGTGAGAACGGTATTGTATTTAGATTCCTTTTCATTTATTGTTGCAGTCATGCCCAAGAGAGCTTTGGTTGGATCTTCAATGGCTACGTCAAATATCTTACTTAGTATCTTGGCAGTATCGCTTACCAAATGTACTTCATCAAAAACCACCATTTTGGATCTATGAATAAGCTGTGGGTTATAGATTACACTTTGGTAGGTACTAATTGTTATCTCTTTGTTGATTTCCTTTCGTTCTCCAAAATATACTCCTATTTTTTCTCTAGATATTCCATAATCAATTAGTCTTTTGAGATTTTGATTAATTAGAACTATGCGTGGAACCAAGAACAGAATATTAAATGACTGAGAAGATAATGATGAGGCCCCTTTTACGTCCGATTTGTTGAAAGTAAGGATAGCAGCAGCTCTTTTTGCACATTCAAATGCTATTTCAGTTTTACCAGTACCGCTGCTATATATGATTGAACTGCGCATTCCACTTGAAATCCATGCATCAACTGCCTGAAGCTGATGTCCCCTTAGATGAAAAGGATACTTTAGGCTAGATATAGCGGCTGCTGGTGCCGGTACTGAAATTAACAATAACACCTCCATTTATTGCAAAAAGAGATCCCGGGTATGGAAATCACGATAGAGTATAAAGTAACCTGGGATAGTGACGCAGTCATAATTTTCATTTGTTTTGTAGTGAGTAGGTGAATGCATAACCGGCATAATAAGAAAGAGCACTAAAGTAGAAGGGGGAGGGAGGGTTCATGTATCATATTTTTTCATGTACCGTTATACAATAGGAGTATGACCTTCAGATCTGATGGATGCGTTTATTTTTTCCAGTATCATCCCTGTCTAATTGGCCATTCCAGACCACGTTGTATGTGGATAGAAATACAAACTCCGTTTATGGGCTCTGTTAACTTAGTTTCTAGACTCCCAATTATACTGCTAATGTGCCTAAGAAGATTATGACTGTCAATATTAATTAGCAACGGAAGAGTGAGTGAGTAAGTGAGTTACTCTGCCAAAAGAAGTAAGGAAAAACTGAAAAATGGAGATTACTTATAATATTTATTAA
The DNA here is from genome assembly GCA_036522495.1 of Nitrososphaeraceae archaeon. Taxonomy (GTDB): domain Archaea; phylum Thermoproteota; class Nitrososphaeria; order Nitrososphaerales; family Nitrososphaeraceae; genus Nitrososphaera_A. The sequence goes on from DATDFS010000034.1 coordinate 12,498, forward strand.
TTAAATGGATATCTCAATAATAGACGTTTGATGTAGAGGAGGAAGCAATAAGACAGGTGGAGTAAAAGAGGCTAAAATCTCCGTTAAGATAACAGGCTAACAGCGGAGATTTCTTTATTATCTCATAAAATGCATATTCAGAGGTGAATTTTTACTCAAAAATCTTATCTGAGATTTTTGGTTATAAAAGGAGAGTGTCTATCTACTATAAGCTACTATAACTAAAAAACTTAATAAGATATTTCCAAAAATTCCATTAAAAATTAGAATTTTGCAAATGTTTATTAGTAAACATTCAATATCCAGAATCGTAAAGAAGATTGGACGCAAACGCTGATAGAACACCAAGAATCCTGATGTTCAGTTGGGAATTTCCACCCAGAATAGTTGGAGGACTCTCAACCCATGTCTATCACCTTTCAAGATCACTATATCGGAAGGGTGCTGACATCCAACT
>DATDFS010000035.1:0-5851 GCA_036522495.1 Nitrososphaeraceae archaeon
TATATGCCTATAAAGAACGGTGCAGAATATATTCAAAGCTTGAGAAACAGGAATCTTAAAGTCTACCTATTTGGCAATTTGGTAAGGGAGCCTGTGGATCATCCATTGATTCGGCCTTCTATCAATGCAGTTGCAGAAACGTACGATATTGCGACTGAGGAGCCTGAAACTGCTTCAGCACAGTCCTCTCTAACTGGCATGAGAGTAAACAGGTTTTTACATATAGCTGAGAATGCCGTGGATTTGGTTAACCAAAACAAAATGCAGAGAAAGCTTGGCCAGCTTACTGCAACTTGCTTCCAGCGATGTGTCGGCATGGATGCGTTAAACTCATTATATTCTACAACCTTTGAAATCGATTCAAAACATGGCACCGTATATCATAAACGTCTAGTGGAGTTTATCAAAATGATTCAAACGGAGAACCATGTGATTGGAGGGGCAATGACGGACGTAAAGGGTGACCGCAGCCTATCACCATCCCAACAAGAAGATCCTGACATGTTCGTTCATGTAGTAAAAAGAGACGAAAAGGGTGTATATATCACAGGCGCCAAAGCGCACCAAACGGGTTGCATTAATTCTCATTGGATTATCGTAATGCCAACTATGAGACTGCGTCCAGAGGATAAAGATTACGCCATAGTTGGCGCAGTACCTGCGGATGCTAAAGGCATTACGTATATCTACGGCAGACAGTCCTGTGATTCAAGAAGTATGGAGGAGGGGGATTTGGATGCAGGAAATGCCAAGTTCTCCGGACAGGAAGCTATGATAATCTTTGATAACGTCTTCTTACCAAATGAATTAATTTTTATGCACGGCGAATATGAATTTGCATCAATGTTGATTGAACGGTTCACTTGCTACCATAGAAGGAGCTATGTGTGTAAAACAGGCCTTGGAGATGTTCTTATTGGAGCATCGGCTGCCATTGCAGACTATAATGGAGTAGCAAATGCGTCACATATCAAGGACAAATTAGTTGAGATGACGCACCTAAATGAGACAATATTTGCTGCGGGAATAGCATCATCGTACCAATCACATAGAACTGCGGCCGGTAATTACCAAAACGACGATATGCTAGCAAATGTTTGTAAGCATAATGTCACCAGATTTCCGTATGAGATAAGCCGATTGGCACAAGATATAGCTGGTGGATTAATGGTGACGATGCCATCAGAAAAGGATTTTAGAAGTCCTGAAACAGGCCCGTTGCTAGAAAAATATCTTAAAGGTAGGAAGGGTGTTTCCACTGAAAATAGGGTGCGAGTACTGAGGTTAATTGAAAACATGACATTGGGACGGAATGCTGTAGGTTACCTTACTGAATCAATGCACGGCGCAGGCTCGCCTCAGGCCCAAAGAATTCAAATTGCGCGCCAAATGCAGCTCGAATATAAAAAGAGGTTAGCCAAAAATCTTGCCAATGTTACAGAAGGTGAAGCAAACGAACTTAATCGAGAACAATCCGAGTACTTCGATAGAATATTTGGTAATGTACCTAGTTAAAACTTCTTTTTTTACTATTCTTTGCTATCCTTTGTGCCCTCCGCCTTGTTGCCGGCTTTGCCTCCCTGACCACAAGCTCCTTTTCACTTGTTCGATTCTGTAGTTGCTCGTACTGGTTCAATGATGGTTCTGGGCTATTCGAAGGAAAGGAAAGTAAAGCCCATTCTTCGATTAAATTACAGTTGTTAGGGCTGTAAGCAGACTCGACAGAGCACATATGTTCAACAGGACAAGTTAAACAGGGTGCCTGTTCTATACATTGTGTATCGGCAGGCAATTTGGCAGCAAAAAGTCTATAAGTCCAACGTCCATCGTGACGGATTTTCTCACGTATGATGAGAGAACGTTTTTCAAGTCTTGTTGCGATGCGAGAACCGTTACGACCAGTTAGGTCAAGCTTCTTCCAAAGATTGGTTTGAAGTATTCCGTCTTTTCCGTTGCCAACTATAATTCTAAATGTCTTATCATCTAGGTATTCCATCTCTGAATTACTTACCTTCAATTAAATTACGCTGAACTCATAGATAATCATTTTGTACTTTGACTGATATTGGGCTGAAACGAAATACTTTTTATGAGAATTAATGTTTCATGATATGAAAACTTAATTAAATCAATGAATGAATGTTTAAACCTATTGTTTTTAATAACAACGATACTGAGTCTCGCTGCATTCTCAGGATGATAATAGCTGATATCTTGCTAGCCATGAATACTTATAGTAATTGCCATATGATGGTTTACAGCCTACAATAGCCCACAATTATATTAATATAAGATAATAACTTCATCCTAGAAAACATAATGAAGCTGTCTGATGCGAAAAAAGATTATTATCGGAAATTAGCAAAAGACAAAGGGTATCGTAGTAGATCCGCCTACAAACTGGAACAAATGAATGATTCTTATCATATTTTCAGACCTTCTGACAGGGTCATTGATTTGGGATGTGCTCCTGGCGGCTGGCTACAGATAATACGTAAGGAAGTTGGTTCCAGTGGCAAAGTTGTTGGAATAGATCTTCAAGAGGTGAAGCCTATTGAAGGTGCAACAATTTTGCGTCATGATATAGGGGATCACATGATAGTTGAGAGAATCCTGAAAGTCTTGAATTCCAAGGCGGACGTAGTGTTATCCGACCTTGCACCAAACATCAGTGGAATTTGGGAAATCGATCATGCCAGACAAATCTCACTCGCCCGAAGTGCGTTCGCTGTTGCGGGGAAGGTATTAAAGAAGGGGGGCGTTGCAATTTTCAAGGTATTTGAGGGAGAATTACTAAATGAATTCAAGATTGAGTTGAAGAATAATTTTGACAGGGTGTTGTTGAGTAAACCTGATGCTAGCAGGCAAAAGAGCAGTGAGTTTTATCTCGTATGTTTGAAGTTCAAGGGATAAGATGCAGTTTGATGACAACTATCCTCAGTAGAGATCGGTGAAAAAGCACAAAATTTGTCCAGCTCATCTTCTATCTACCTTCAATCTACTGACCCTTTTCACTGTACAGCAGCTTTAATTCGTCGAAGCTTAACTTTGATCCGGATTCTAACTTTTTCTTTGCTGTTTCCTTTACTTTAAAAAGTGCGTCGCTGGGGAGTCCGTGACCATATTCCTGACGTTGTTTTTCCCTCATTTCAGACATCAAGTTAAGGCGTGCGTTTACTTTTTCCAGTCCTGCTGCAGTTTCGTTGTACTTGTTTAGATACTTTTCACGGTCCGCAGAAAGGCGTCGCTTAGAATCAAAAAGACTATTAATTGAACTGTTACTTTCTGCAATCTTCATTTGTACAGTTTGCAGCTCCTCCTCGAGCAACTTTAGAGACTTGCTGATAGTCACAGATTCTGAGCCGAGACCAGATAATTGATCCCTTATGATCCTGATTGCCTTTATTGCTTCAAGCTTCATTGAAGCGTCCTTTACAAGGGTAAGAATCTCGTTCTTTTCCCTCTCATTTCTGTAACGCTTCAGATCAAGTAATTCCTGATTTGACTGTAAAATTTGAAGTAGCCGATCTTCTTTTTCAGCCGGCATTCTGTATTCCATCATGCCAAGAAAGTTCTTAGATTGTGATATCTTTTCGCTGACGGAAAATAGTTGAGAATTATTATTTTGAATCTCTGTTCGAATTTGCTTTGATCGTTGTAGCAGACCATTTAGTATATTTTTCTCCTTATGGATACTGTCGTTTATGGATCGAAACTGGTCTCTCTCCACATCTATAAGATTGTTTGTCAATTCTTTTATATGGCCAGACAGTCTCCTTTTTATCGAGACTAACTCATCCCACCCCAAGGATTCTAAATTGCGAATTCGATCATCGTATGCATCATCAATCAACTGAAATTACCACCTACACCTGAATGATGGGAAGCATAGCATAAAAATATACTGCAGAACCTAGAATTATATCGTTACATTTTCAGGGCAAAATTAAAATTTTCGTTTTTCCTGTGGATTACTTTTTCCATCCCGCCAGAAAATCCAAAATCACCTTATTTTTGGACTAAAGGTGATAAGTAAAGCCATGACAGTAATCTCCACGGAGGACTTAATATTCTCTAAATTTGAGTTGAGGTGTATATTTCGGCAACCGTGGAAGTGAGATCAGAAAGTTTAGCTAACGATTGATTAGAATACATATTTTTTTTCAGCCTCCTGTAATTTCTCCCTTTTTCCACAATAATGAATTAACTCAGATAATTTTCCCTGCGGCTTGCCCTCTTTTATGGTAGATCTTGCCATCTCGACTCCTTCTTTGAAGTCTTTAGCAACCTTCCCAATCACCAGTCCGGCAGAGGCGTTTAAGACGACAATGTCTTCTTTTTCCCGGCTGGCAGTACCATAGATGACTTGGAGAGTGTCCCTTATTGAATCCTCTTTGGAATGTACAAGCAACTGCTCTGGCTTTGCAACCTGTATGTTTACAACCTTTGGATGAAGCCGTATTCTTTTGATTTGCTTCTGAACAACCCATACAATATCGTTTTCACATGTATTTGACAGCTCGTCAAAACCATCATAAGCATGTACAACCATTGCCTGCCAGCCATCCTCATTTTCATGTGCGTTTTGTAACGCAATGGGGATGGTTTCAAGTAGCGCAGGCTCGAAGACTCCTACAACCTGGCCAGATATGTTGGAACAGGGGTTGCTCAATGGTCCGACAATATTGAATACGCTTCTTATGCCTATTGCTTTCCTTGCAGAAGCCACGTTTCTCATGGCCGGATGAAATTTAGGAGAATAAAGAAAGCCTATGCCACTTTTTTCGATAACCTCGGTAACACGTGCAGGATCCGAGTTTAAATCTAAACCAACATGCTCTAAAAAGTCGGCACTGCCACAGTATCCAGAAAAGGATCTGTTTCCATGCTTTGCTACTTTACTTCCAGCAGCGGAAGCAACTATCGCCGCGGCAGTACTTATGTTAAATGATCTAATTATGTCTCCTCCGGTTCCACAAGTGTCAATTAATGCTCCTTTGACTTTGGGTGTTATTTTTACTGCATGTTCATAAACTGTTTGAAGAATTGACTTAATTTCTTCGCCAGTTTCTCCTTTCATGGTAAGGGCTACCAAAAATGATGCAATCGATGCGTCGGAAGCTTTTCCCTCAAGTATTAGGTTTACCGACTGCCAAACTTCGTCTTCGGATAAGTTTGTCCTGGAAACCAACTTACGAATCACCGGTCCGAGGTCCGCGAAATTCAAACCAGACAATTTTTACCTCTTTACAATGGATATAAAATTACGAAGTATCTTCGGCCCTTCTGCGGTCAAAACAGATTCAGGGTGAAATTGCACGCCTCTTATCAAATATTGCCTGTGCCTCACAGCCATAATTTCACCATCGTCTAAAGCCTTTGCAGTCACTTCAAGACAATCCGGGATTTTTTTTGAATTTGCAACAAGTGAGTGATATCGAGTAGCCTTGAAAGGATTGCTAACATCTTCAAATAAGGGATCATCGGATCTGTATTCAATAATGCTTGTTTTTCCATGCCGGACCATCTTGGCATTAATAACCTTACCACCGAAGGCGTTAACGATTCCTTGGTGTCCAAGGCAAACTCCGAGAATTGGTATCTTCGCCCCAAGGTCCGTTATTACTTCATCACATATTCCAAAGTATTTGCGATCTGCCGGGTGGCCAGGTCCTGGAGAGATGACTATCGCATCTGGGTTCATTTTTTGAATATCTGCTATGGTTATCTTGTCATTTCTAACGACTGCGGGATTAGTTTTAAGTTCACCCAGTAAGTGCGCAATATTATAAACAAAGGAGTCATAATTATCTAGAATAAGCACGTTCATCTGCAATCATACGCATTTGTT